>NZ_JBIRFA010000032.1:0-92851 GCF_044327205.1 Kitasatospora sp. NPDC018058
CAGCAGCCGGTACAGCTGCATCCGCAGCGGGTTCATGAACGCCCTCAACCGTGACAGGTCGGTGATCTGCTCAGGCTTGTGCTTCGGTCGCATGCGCTCACCGTAGATGTGAAGCGAAAATTTCGCAATAGTCGCTTCGGAGTTGCCTGCCCGAGCAGCCCGACTCGGGGTGCCGCCGACGACCGTGTCGCCGGCCTCACATGCGGGTGATCTTTGGCCGTTCGTCCGCGTTGACCCGGGGTTGTCCGGCATGACGCGGGGTCATGGGGCGGCAGCCGGTGGGCATGGGCGAGCTGGTGGAGCGCTGGGCGGTGCTCGGTGACGAGGCGGGCCAGGTCGCGGGGAAGCCTGGCGGGACGCGCGTGGGTTTCCGTTGCTACTGAAGCTCGGACGCGCAGACGTGCCGCAGGACGTGCGGCGTCAACTTCTCGGCTCAGGAGGGAAGATGAGCTTCAACGGCCGTGCTCGGGCCGTTCCGAGGTGCGTCGTCGCCGACCCGTCGAGAGGCCCCGCCGGCGCTTCTGCGTTCGGGCGGGAACAGCAGGGCGCCGGAGCGGGTACCTACGGCCGGTAGAGGGCGTGGGCGTGCGTCAGGTCGGCGGGCCCGTCCGGGCCGATGTGAAGGAAGTAGTTCACCTGCCATGCCTGTGTGCTGCGGGCCTGCCGGTTGGTCGTGGTCACCCACGGCGGGTAGACACGGAATCCCCGCTTCCCGCCGGAGCCGTTGCGGGACACGATGTCGTGCCCGCACAGCACCTCGCGGGGGAACACGAACTGTCCGAAGCCGTTCTCGTCGTGGCTGCTGATGACGAAGAGGTCCACCCCGTCGGCGGCGTCGAAGGGCCGGATCGGCCCCTCCTGGGACCGCTGCCACACGGTGACGAACTGGCCCGCCTTCGTCGGGGTGGTCCTGGCGACGCGGAACCGGACCGAACGGCCGTCGATTGTGAACCCGCAAGCCGCGTATTCGGCGCTCTCCGGTTCGGGCACCGGCGGCGAGCAGGTGAAACCGCTCGGGTCGTACACCCGTGCCTTCGCCGCCAACAGGTCATCGTGGAACCCCGCCCACGGCTGATTCGTCACCATGCCGTCATCCTGCCACCGCGGCCGCCCGCGCTCCGGCGGCCCACTGCACGTCTGCATCGCGGGTGCGGCTGTGCGGTTGAGATCCGGACGGAGGGCGGAACACTGGACTACGCGTCTCCTTCCGCATCTCGCTCTGACGGGCCGATGGGAGCCGACGACGGTCGGACTTTGATCACGAACATCGTGATGACGGCAGCCAGTGCCGCGAAGACGAGGCCCATCTGGAAGGCGCGGAAGATGCCGTGCACCAGCACCTCAGAGGAGTACGGTGCGGGCAGCTTGCCGGTCGCCTTGAACTGGAGGGCCTGCTGCGGGGTGGCCTGCTGGAGGAACTTCCCGACCTGCTGGCGGGCCTCGTTGCGGCTGGCCGTGCCGTACACCGTGACCAGGATCGACAGGCCCAGTGAACCGCCCACCTGCTGGGTGGTGTTGAGCATGCCGGTGGCCGCGCCGGTCTCGTGCGGGGCGACCTGGGAGACGACGGTGAGGATCGTCGGTACGAAGATCGAGCCCATCCCGAAGCCGAACAGCAGCGTCGGCCCGAGGATGCCGGGCGCGTAGGTGGTGTCGATGTCGATCCGGGTCGCCCAGGCGACTCCGGCGAGGACCAGGACCGAGCCGGTGACCAGGAACGGCTTCGGGCCCCAACGGATCTGGTTGCGGGCGGCGAACTGGGCGGTGGCGATGGTGGCCACGCTGATCGGGAGGAAGGCGAAGCCGGCCCGCAGTGGGCTGAAGCCGAGGACCTCCTGCACGAACAGGGTGATGAAGAAGAAGATGCTGAACATCGTCGCGGCCACGCAGAGCATCAGCCCGTACGCGCCGGAGCGGTTGCGGTCGCGCAGGAGGTGGAGGGGCGTGATCGGCTGTCGCGCGCGCTGCTCGTTCGCCACGAACGCCGCCAGCAGCACCACCGCGAGGCTGAAGGCGGACAGGGTGACGGCGTCGGTCCAGCCGTGGTCGGAGGTGCGGATGAACCCGTACACCAGCGAGACCATGCCCGCCGTGGCGGTGATCGCGCCGGTCAGGTCGAAGTGCCCGGGGTGGCGCTCGGATTCGTCGATGTACAGCGGCGCCAGCAGGGCGATCGCGATGCCGATCGGCACATTGACGAAGAACACCCAGCGCCAGGACAGCCAGGAGGTCAGCATGCCGCCGAGCAGCACGCCGATCGCGCCGCCCGCGCCCGCGACGGCGGAGAAGACCCCGAAGGCCCGGTTGCGTTCGGGGCCCTCCTCGAAGTTGGTGGCGATCAGTGCCAGCGCGGTCGGCGAGGCGATCGCTCCGCCGACTCCCTGCAGGGCCCGCGCGGCCAGCAGCCAGGCGGAGTTCTGCGCGACCCCGCCGAGCAGCGACGCGAAGGCGAAGACCAGGACGCCGACGATGAACACCCGCCGGCGGCCGAGGATGTCGCCCGCCCGCCCTCCGAGCAGCAGCAGGCCGCCGAAGGTCAGCGTGTAGGCGTTGATGACCCAGGACAGGTCGGTGGTGCTGAACTTCAGCGCCTGCTGAATGTGGGGCAGCGCGATGTTCACGATCGTGATGTCGAGAACGACCATGAGCTGGGTGGCCGCGATGACGGTGAGGGCTATCCCTGGGCGCCGGCCCCGACGTGCGGTCGCGGGCGGAGGCGTGGCCAGGGCACGCGAGGTGGCCATGGCGGGTTCCCCAATGGCTCGGGAGCGAACGATGGGCAAGGCACGGATCGGTACACCACTACTGACGGTAGTCCTGGGAGATAGGGAACACAACCGTTCATTACGGACAAGCGGCGATTTCCGGACAATCGCTCCACGGTGCGGGCCGCGGCGACCTCGTCACGGTGCCCACCGGCTGGGGAAACGCTGCGAAAACGATGCGAGTGTCCTCCGGGCCGCGGCTGCGCGACGGTCGAACCGTGCAGGCAACCACCGACCGGCCGCTCGCCCGGCCCACCGTCCCCGAGAACGCCGACGACGGACGGGCCCGGCTGCGTGCGCTGATGGCCCGTATCGCCCGCGCCGACGAACCGGCCTTCGAGGACCTCTACAGCGCCACCGCCGGCGCCGTCCTGGGGCTGATCCTGCGGGTGCTGCGCGACCACGCGCAGGCCGAGGAGGTCGTCCAGGAGACGTTCTGGCAGGTGTGGCGGGAAGCCCCGCGCTACCGCCCCGAGCGCGGCGAAGTCCTGCCCTGGATGCTCACCCTGGCCCACCGGCGCGCCGTCGACCGCGTCCGCTCCGCCCAGGCCGCGGCCGACCGCGACCGCACCGTCGCCGTGCGCGCCTACACCCCGGAATTCGACGAGGTCGCCGACCGGGTCGAGGGCAGCCTCGACCGCGACCGGGTCCGGCGGGCCCTGGCCGCGCTGACCGACGTCCAGCGCGAATGCCTGCTGCTGGTCTACTTCGAGGGCTGCACCCAGGCCCAGGCGGCCGCGGTGATCGGAGCACCCCTGGGCACCGTCAAGACCCGCATCCGCGACGGCCTGGTGCGCCTACGCGACCAACTCGGCGACGTCCCCGTGGCGCCGGCCCGCCCGTACGCGCGTCAGCGGACCGGGCCCCGCCGCCAGGTCGTAGGCTCGCGGCCGTGACCGCCCCGAACAGTCCGACCGGCCCGAACGCTCCGACCGCCCCCGCTCAGCCCGGACTGACCACCGGGGCCCTGGCCCGCCGGCTCGGGGTCTCGCCCACCACCATCCGTTCCTGGGAACGCCGTTACGGCATCGGCCCGGCCCACCACGCCCCCGGACGGCACCGTCGGTGGGAGCCGCACGACGTGGCCGTCCTGGAGGAGATGTGCCGCCTCACCGCCCGCGGGGTGGCGCCGGCCGAAGCCGCCCGCAGCGCCCTGGCCGCCTCCCCGGACACGCCCCCGACCGGTGGCGGGGCGGCGCCCGGTCCCGGTGGCCGCACCCTCGCCGTGGGCACCGTCCGCCCTGAGTGCCGGGGACTGGCCCGGGCCGCCGTACGCCTCGACGCCCCCGAAGTCGCACGCATCCTGCGCCGCAGCGTCGAGGACCTCGGCCCGGTCATCGCCTGGACGGAGGTCATGACCCCGGCGCTGCGGGCGGCCGGGCGCACATGGGCGGCCGAGGGCGAACGCTACGTCGAGGTGGAGCACCTGCTGTCCTGGCACGTCGCCGCCGTCCTGCGCCGGGCCGCCGACCGGCCGGACCCGGCGCCCGGTCCGGCCGCGCTGCTCGCCGGCATGCCCACCGAACTGCACGCCCTCCCACTGGAGGCGGTCGCCGCGGGGCTCGCCGACCGCGGCCTGCCGTTCCGCATGTTCGGCCCCGCCCTGCCGCCAGAAGCGCTCGTCGAGGCGGTCCGCCGCACCGGACCGCCCGCCGTCCTGCTCTGGTCCCAGGTCGCCCGCACCGCCGACCGGGCCCTGGCCGCACGCGTCGCCCACCTCACCTGGGGCCCGCACGGCGCGCGCACCCGCCCCGTCGTCCTGGCCGCCGGACCGGGGTGGTCCGGCACCCGCCGCCCGCCCGGCGCCCTGCGGCCCCGCGACCTCGCCACCGCCCTCGACCAGCTGGAGGACCTGCTCCGCTGAACCCGATCCGGCCCCCGCCCGCTCCGCATACGAGGCGCCCCGCCCGGCGGAGCGCGGGGACACCCCCACCGCACGGAAGGAGCGGACGGTGGACGATCGAACCCGTACCGGGCAGCGCTGCCTGGTCACCGGAGCCACCGGCTACATCGGTGGCCGACTGGTATCCGAACTGCTCTCCGCCGGACACCGGGTGCGCTGTCCGGCCCGCGACCCCGGGCGGCTGCGCGACCAGCCGTGGCGCGCCGAGGCGGAGGCGGCCACCGGCGACGTCACCCGGCCCGCGACCCTGGACGGCGCCTTCGAGGGCGTCGACATCGCCTACTACCTGGTCCACTCCCTCGGCACCGGGCCCGGCTTCGAGGACACCGACAGACGCGCCGCGCGGGCGGCCGCGCAGGCCGGGTGAGCCGGATCGTCTACCTCAGCGGGCTGGTGCCCGCCGGAGTGGCCGAAACCGCGCTGTCGCCGCACCTGCGCTCGCGGGCGGAGGTCGGCCGCGTCCTGGCCGCGGACGTCCTTCCTGCACGCGTTCTCGCCGCACGTGCTTGCTGCGCGGCCCTGCCCGTACCCGGACCAATCCGCGGTGCGATCGGCTCCGAAGGCTCGGTGCAGAGCAGCGCGGGCCGCCGGTGCGGCCCGCACCAGCGAAGGGCCCGCCCATGACCGTCTCGATCGCCTTGTTCACCCAGGACCTGCGCCTGCACGACAACCCCGTGCTGCACGCCGCGCACACCGCGTCCGACCAGGTGGTGCCCCTGTTCGTCCTCGATCCCGGCGTCGAGGCGGCGGGCTTCGCCACCCCCAACCGGCAGGCCTTCCTGGCCGACTGCCTCGCCGACCTGGACGCCTCGCTGCGCCGCACCGGCTCCCGGCTGACCGTACGCCGCGGCGGAACCGCCGAGCAGACCGCCCGAGTGGCCGCCGAGACCGGGGCCGCGACGGTGCACGTCGCCGCCGGCGTGAGCGGCTTCGCCCGGCGGCGCGAGGAACGGCTGCTCGCCCTGTTCGGCGACCGCCTACACGTCCACGACGCCTCCGTGACGGTGGTCCCACCGGGCCGGATCACCCCGGTCGGCCGCGACCACTACGCGATCTTCACCCCCTACCACCGCGCCTGGCTGCAGACTCCCCACCGGACGGTGCTGGACGCGCCCCGGGTCATCCGCACGCCGAGCGGCATCGGCAGCGAGAACCTGGTCGTCAACGGCCCCTTCTCGCCGGCCCTGCCCCCCGGCGGCGAGGTCGCGGCCCGGGCACGGTGGCGCCGCTGGGACGTCGACGAGTACGCCGAGGCGCACGACGACCTCGCCGCCGACTCGACCTCCCGGCTCTCCCCGTACCTGCACTTCGGGTGCCTGTCGCCCACGGAGCTGACCGCCCGTGCCCTCCGACGCGGCAGCACCGGGGCGCAGGCGTTCGCGCGGCAGCTCGCCTGGCGCGACTTCCACCACCAGGTCCTCGCCGCCCGCCCCGACGCCGCACACCGCGACTACCGCACCAGGGACGACCACTGGCACCACGACGAGCACGAGGCCGAAGCCTGGCGCCAGGGCCGTACCGGCTACCCGATCATCGACGCCGGGATGCGTCAACTCGCCCACGAGGGTTGGATGCACAACCGGGCCCGCCTCCTCACGGCGAGCTTCCTCGCCAAGACCCTCTACCTGGAC
This sequence comes from Kitasatospora sp. NPDC018058, assembly GCF_044327205.1. Classification (NCBI taxonomy): domain Bacteria; kingdom Bacillati; phylum Actinomycetota; class Actinomycetes; order Kitasatosporales; family Streptomycetaceae; genus Kitasatospora; species Kitasatospora sp. NPDC018058. The sequence continues at coordinate 6,300 of NZ_JBIRFA010000032.1, forward strand.
TGGCGGATCGGCGCCGCCCACTTCCTGTCCCTCCTGGTCGACGGCGACGTCGCCAACAACCAGCTCAACTGGCAGTGGGTCGCCGGCACCGGCACCGACACCAGGCCCAACCGGATCCTCAATCCGCTGCGCCAGGCCGACCGTTACGACCCCGACGGGTCCTACGTGCGCCGGTGGCTGCCCGAACTCGCCCACCTGCCCGGACCGGCTGTCCACCGTCCCTGGCTGCTCGCCCCCGACTACCCGGACCCGATCATCGCCCCGGACGCCCTGACAGTCCGGCTGCGTCGCGCCCGGGAGCTGGACTGAGCCCTCGCCGGACGTCGTCCGGCAGAGCAACGTCGAGTGGCGCGGGCCTCGGCCCCCTGACCGAGGCCTCGGCCCGCCGACCGAGCGAGCTGCGGGCCGGCCCGCTCACCGAGGACGGTCGTACGGCGCTCACCTGAGGCGACGTCGGCGCCAGGCCGCGCACGCGAGGCGCACCCGTCCGGGTGATGCTGGCCCCGCCCTGTGCGGCCTCGCCGGGGCCGCCGCGCCGCGGGTGGTTGGCTGTCCGGCGAGCCTCGGCCAACCGGCTTGTCCCAGGGCTTGAACGCGGTGCCCCCCTGCCCGGCAGGGGCCGGTGAGCCGCGCTCCGAGGTTCTCCCGTGCGGCTGGAGGTGGTCCGTGGTCACGGCTCGGCACCGTGGTAGATCGCGCGGGCGGCGCGGACCGGTGTCCGCGCCGCCCGGTCCGTTCCGACCCGGGTTCTGGCGCAGCCCGATCCGCGGGCCGTGGCTGACCTCGGTGTTCGGGCTGGTGCTGCTCGTCGGGATCCCGGTCCTCTTCGTGACCGGGGCGCTGTCCTACGCCGCCTACAACCCCGACCTCGGCCCGCTCAACGACCAGACCCCGGACAAGGGCCTGTTGGGCTTCTACCTGTTCGACTGGCCCACCCGCCCGGTCTGGCTCTACCGGCTCACCCAGGGCGTCCATGTCACCCTCGGCATCGTCCTGGTGCCGGTCGTCCTGGCCAAGCTGTGGTCGGTGATCCCGAAACTGTTCGAGTGGCCGCCCCTGCGCAGCCCCGCCCACGCCCTGGAACGGCTGTCGCTGCTGATGCTGGTCGGCGGTGCCGTCTTCGAATTCGCGACCGGCATCCTCAACATCCAACTCCACTACGTCTTCCCGGGGTCCTTCTACACCCTGCACTTCTACGGGGCGTGGGTGTTCATCGCCGCGTTCGCCGTTCACGTCGCCCTCAGACTCGGCCGGATGCTCAGCGCCCTGAAGTCCCGTTCCCTGCTGACGGAACTGCGCACCGGCCCCGCCGACACCCGGCCCGAGCCACCCGATCCCGACGGCCTCGTCGCGGCCGCCCCCGCCCCGCCGACGATCGCCCGACGCGGCGCGCTCGCGCTGGTGGGCGCGGGATCCCTGGCCCTGTTCCTGGTCACCGCCGGGCAGAGCATCGGCGGCCGCCTTCGCGCCACCGCACTGCTGGCACCGCACAACCGGAACCCGGAGGACGGACCGAACGGCTTCCAGGTCAACAAGACGGCCGCCTCCGTCGGCATCTCCGCGGAGATGGTCGGCCCGGACTGGCGGCTGGAACTGCACGGCCCCGGCCCGGTGCAGGTGCTCACCCGGGACCAACTGCTCGCGCTGCCCCAGCAGTCGGCCTGGCTGCCGATCGCCTGCGTGGAAGGCTGGTCCACCGAGAACCAGCACTGGAGCGGACTGCGGCTCGCCGACCTCGCCACCCTGGCCGGCCGGCCCGACGCCGCGGACGTCCTCGTGGAGTCGGTCCAACCACCCGGCCCCTACACCTCCGTGGTGCTGCGCGGCAACCAGATCCGCGACCCCCGTTCGCTGCTCGCCCTGCGCGTCAACGGAGCCGACCTCTCACTCGACCACGGCTACCCCGCCCGCGTCATCGTCCCCGCCAACCCCGGGGTGAACAACACCAAGTGGGTCCACCGACTCACCTTCAGGACGTGATCGTGCGCCACCCCGCACCCTTTGCCCGCTGGCCCGGCTGGCCGCGCTGGCCCGGCTGGCCCCGCTGGCCCGGCTGGTACGGCGCAGGACCGATGCACCTGCTCGCGCTCCTCGCCTCCCTCGCCCTCACCGGCTACGCCGTCGAGCGCCTGGTGGCCGTACGGCCCCTCGCGGTGGCCCTCTGGTTCGTCGGCGCGGCCGTCGTCCACGACCTCATCCTGTTCCCGCTCTACTCGCTCGCCGATCTCTCCGCCCGGTCCGTGCTCCGCCACCGCCCGGAGCCCGCGCCGACCGTCACCTGGATCAACTACCTACGGGTGCCCGCATTCCTGTCCGGCCTCCTGTTGCTCGTCTGGTTCCCCCTCATCCTCGACCTGTCCGCGCCCTACCCCGGCGCCACCGGACTGTCCGAGGACGTCTACCTCGGCCGATGGCTCGCCATCACCGGCATCCTCTTCGCCACGTCCGCCGCCGGCCTCGCGCTCAAGCTCCGTGGCACCCGCCGCACCCGCCGCACCCGGCGGCCCGGCCCCGACAAGCGGAAGCCACCACCTCCCCCCGCCCGAACCCGGCCGAACGACACGAACGGAGGCACATGACGCCGCCCTCCCCCCCGCCCACGGCCTCCGCCCGGGGGCCCCCGGCCCGGGGGGGGCCGCCGACCCTGGGGGGGGCGGACGCACCGGGACGACCCGGAGCGTCCGCCCTACACCGGGACCGTCACGAAGGTCTGCCCGGACTCGTTCACGACCGATACCGAGGCCACGTCCTCCGGCGCAACGATGGCCGAACCATCCAACGTGGTACCGGACTTGGCGCCGACGGCGGAGACCAGCCAGCTGCCCGCGTCCACCGTGGCCCCGCCCCTGCCGTTGACCACCAGATGGCAGCGCTGGCCGGCCGGGATGCCGGTGACCGCCGCGTTCACCCGCACCCAGCCCATCGCCGGGGTCACCGTCAGCGTCATCCGGGTGCCGGTGGCCGGATCCGTCACGGAGCCGGTCCTGGTCCCGGCGGGGGGCGGGGTGGCGGCGGCGCTGCTCGGGGCCGGGCCGACGGCCACCGGCGGTGCGGAGTCGGCGCTGCGGCCCAGCGCGATCCCGAGGACCAGCGCCGCGACCACCGCGGCGGCCGCGGTCGCGCCGATCCGGGCCCGGCGCCGACGCAGCGCCGAGCCGCGTTCCGTCCGGGCCTGCCGCAGGGTGCGCTGCAGCAGCAGGTCGCCGCCCTCGGGCGGACCGTCGACGAGCAGTTCGGGCGGCACCTCGCCCAGGACGGCCTCCAGCTCCCTCAACTCGGTCACCTCCTGACGGCAGGTCGGGCAGTGGGCCAGGTGCCGTTCGAGCGAGGCCGCCTCGGCCGGATCGAGCGCGCCCAGCACGTAGGCGCCCACGAGCTCCGCGCTCCGGTCGTGCGGCGTCGTGTTCCCGTCGTCCGTGGTCTCCCTGGTGGCGCGCCCCGGGTACGTGCCGTTCGCGCTGGTGTCGTTCGTGTCCATGCCGTTCGTGTTCGCGTCGTCCGTGTTCGCGTCGTCCGTCGTCACACCGACACCTCCTGCCACGTCCCCGTCCTGCCGGTGTACGAGCGTTTGAGTGCCCGGAGCGCGTAGTGCGCGCGGGACTTGACCGTTCCGGCCGGAACCCCCAGCTGCTCCGCGGCCTCGGTGACCGACAGGCGCTGGAAGTAGATCGAGCGCAGCACCTCGCGGTGCTCGGGCGAGAGCCGCTCCAGTGCCTGCGACATCACCAGCGTCTCCACCACGCCCTCGGCGTGGTCGTGTTCGACCGGCACGGTGGCCGTCTCCTCGGAGACCTCCGCCACCTCGGCCGGGCGGGCGGCCCGGGCCCGGAACCGGTCGGTGATCAGGTTGCGCTCCACGGTCAGCAGCCAGCCGCGCACCGACCCGCGGGCCTCGGTCAGCGCCTCCGGGTTGCGCCAGGCCCGGATCAGGGTCTCCTGGACGGCGTCCTCGGCCGCCGCGCGGTCGCCGGTGAGCCGGATGGCGTAGGCGAGCAGTGCGCCGCCGTGCTGCTCGTAGAGCGTCCGGATCAGTGCCTCGTCGGCGGCGTCCTGCCGCGCGCTTGGTCGTGTCCTCGCCATCCGCCATTCCTCCGTCGTCGGGTGCCACGTTCAGCACGTACGCGGGGGCCGTCCGGTTCAACCGGATTCCCGGCAGCTGCGGTCCTCGTTCAGACAGGCCACCACGTCGGCCATCTGCCGGTCGGTCATCAAGTCGATGAATACTGCGTGGTCGGTGAGCGGGCTGTGGTGCTGCTCGGGGAAGGCGTCCAGGGCGAAGGCTCGGGGCGGCGGCGGGCGGTAGCCGACGGTCACCCGCAGGTGCGGGATCGGGAAGGTGTCGTGCGGGCAGACGCCGGCGGCGGAGGGGAACCGTACGTGGGAGCGGTGGCCCGGGCTGTCCGTGCCGCGCCCGTCCCAGCAGCTGGGGAAGTCCAGGGTGCGGGTGAGGAGGCTCCCGGCGGGGCAGAGCGGGTAGCGGTCGGTGGTCGTGCGGTCGGCGAAGCCCGTGCAGCCCCAGCGGGCGCCGGCCTCCGCGCCGCCGTCGGTGGCGGCGGTCGGGTCGCCCTCCAGGAGCCGGAGGAAGCGCGGCATCGGCACGACCTTGCTCCACGGGTTGCCGAGGTACTCGACGGTCACCGTCTCGGGGACGAGGATCTCGCCGGTGCCGCCGTGCGGGTCCTCGGACGCCCCGGCGTCGGTGTGCTGCGCCGCGCCGTCGTGGTCGGTGCGGCGCAGCACCGGCCAGTAGTACGTCGAGCGGTCGCCGTCGGTGCAGGTGGTCGCGGCGGCGGCGAGGCTGTCGTCGGTGGAGTCCGCGTCCGTGGAGAGGTTGCCGACGTAGTCGTGCACGTGGTGGGCGCCGCCCGCCGTCCCGGGCGAGACCACCACGTTGTCCGCGTTGCGGTGTCCCTCCTGGTTGCGCCCGCAGTCCTGTGCGTACGAGCCGGTGGAGGCGTCCGGGCCGGCGGACTGCGGGGCGGGCGCGGCGGAGGCCACCGCGGTGATGTCGACGAATCCGGCCGCCGGTTCAGGCCCGCCCGACTGGAACCGGAGCACCAGCAGCGACAGCCCCAGGGTGAGACAGAGCAGGACGCCGACCGGTAGCGCGGCGCCTCCCGGGCGGTGGTGATCGCGGTCCTGGTGCACCGCGACAGTCTGGGCGAGGGACCGCTGCGCGGGCAAGGCGGCCCCGGCCGCCCCGCCGCCACGCGGGGAGGGTCAGTAGCCCCCGGAGTAGCCGCTGCCCTGGGACGAGGCCGACGACGGGGCCTGAGAGGGCGTCTGGGCGGGCGCCTGGCCGGCCGCGCCCGGCGCCTTCTTCCCCTCGGGCGTGCTCGCGAACCAGGTGCCGCCGACACCCTGCCCGTTGGTCTGCCCCGCCGCGGTGTCCCCGGCGAAGCGGTAGAGCGGCCAGCCGTTGAGGGTGACCTGCTTCGTGCCGTCCGGCCTGGTCACGCTGCCGACCAGGGTGGAGTCGACCCCGGTGACCTGCACCGCGTCCTGGGCGGTGACCGGCGGCCACTTCGCAGCGCAGGCGTCGGTGCAGGTGCTCGCGGACGGCTTGGCGGTGTCCTTGTCGAAGCGGTACAGGGTCCGGCCGGCGGAGTCGGTGACGATCGGTCCGAGCGCGGCCGACTTCACGGCGACGATCCGGACCCCGGAGGAGTCGCCGGCGGCCGGGGCGGACGTCGTGGCGGCCGGGGCGGCGGCGGTCGACGCGGCCTTCCCGCCGTACCCGTCGCCCGAGTCGGGCCCACAGGCGGTGGCGGCGAGCGCGAGCACGGCGACGCCGGAGACGGCGAGCAGGCGGCGCGCGGCGAAGGTGGCACCGGTGAACGTAGGCATGGCGAACTCCCCCTGTGGGATCGGCGGTTGACGATTCGGGCTGCGCTGGCCCGTGCATCCTCCACACGGATCCGCACCGGGAACGGTTCAACGCCGCCGGAAATATTTCTCGACTCCGGCCCGATCCCCGGTCGGCTCCCGCCCCGGCCGCCTTCGGTATCCCCGCGGCGTCGGAGCGCGGGGGCGTCCGGGCAGCGCCGCCCTGATCCTGTCAAGGGGCGGGTTCGGCCTGGCGAAGGCTGTGGAACACCGCCGGGGTCGTCCATCCGCGCAACGTGGCGTGGATCGTCGGTCGGAATGCGGCCTCGGCGGTGGCGGCGTCGAGTGCCCCGGCCAGTTCGAGAGTCACGAGCCCGTGCAGGGTCCCCCAGATCGACAGGGCGATCGACGTCGCTTCGCCGGCGAGGACGGACGCCGCCAAGGCGCGATCGATCGCCGCGAGGAGTGGACGGATCGGGTCGCCGGCACCGGCTTCCCCCGACGGGTCGAAGGACTGCACGCCGCCGAACAGCACCGTGTACAGGTGGCGGTGTCCGCGCCCCCAGCGACGGTAGGCGACGGCCAGCGCGTAGAGGTCGGCGAGAGGGTCCGCGGAGGTCCGCACCGCCGACATGTCCTGGAACAGGCCGGCGACGGCTCTGTCGCGCACCGCGCCGATCAGCCCGTCCTTGCCACCGAACAAGGAATACACCGCCGTTGTCGACGTCTCGGCGGCAGCGGCCACGGCGCGGACCGTGACCGACTCCCGCGGGCCGGTGGCGAGCAACTCGGTCGCGCACACCACGAGCCGCTCTTTGACGGCCTCGTCGTTCGTTCTGGGCCTACCCATGACCAGCAGCCTACCCTCTCTGATAACGTCGTTTTGAAACAGTGTTCTGAAACTTTGGGGGTTCGCCGTGCCCACGTTCGCCCTACGCCTCGCCCGCTTCATCGGACGCTTACTGCCGCCCCTGGCCGCCGTCGCGACGATGGTCGTCGTCTTCCTCGTCCTGATCGTCCTCACGGACGGAGCGGGATCGGGGCTCGGCGCATGGTTGACGACCCTTGGAGTCGGGACCGCCGCCGCACTGTGGCGGGGCCGGCGCCGTACCCGGGCGGCGCGGCTCATGCCGTTCCTGCCGGTCCTCGTCGCGGCCGCGCTGGTGGGGTCGGCCTGCGTCCCGACCGTGCCCACGGCCCGGCGGTACCCGCCCGACCTGCCCTTCGTGGCCACGCAACACTGGAGCCTGGCCACCGGCAGTCGGGTCGCGGTGTACCACTACCCGCCCGAGAACCCCGGCGCCCGGCATCCCGTCCCGTTCGTGTACCTCAACGGCGGACCGGTCCGTGGGATCTCGCTGCTCGACCACCGGTTCCTGCAACTCCTGGCACACCGGGGCTACGACGTCTACGCCTACGAGCAGGCGGGCGGCGGGCGGAGCGACGTGCTTCCCATGGACCAGTACACGATCTCCAGGTCGGTCGGCGACCTCGCGGCCTTCATCGACCGCCTGGACCAGGGCCGGGTCGACATCCTCGGTTTCTCCTCGGGCGCGGTCGTGCTCACGCGAGCCCTGGCCGATCCGAGCGTCGCCGCGCGCCTGCACCGTGCGATCATCGCCGAACCCGGCCCGATGGACGGTCCCACCGCGCAGATCACCGGACACAAGGGCCGACCATCCGCGCGCGGACTCGCACCGGCCATGACCGGACCGCGGTCGACACGCGTCCCCCGGTACGCCACCGCGTTCGGCCTCATGCGGCTCGGACTCCTCACCCCTGACACCGGGCTGATCGGACAGGCCGAAGGCGACAACGCGTACACCGCCGCCGACCTCGGCAGCGACACCGCAGCCGCCTACTGTGCGCGCGACGCGCACCGCATCCCGGTCGAGGACACCGCACAGAACTTCTCCTTCAGCCCCGCCGCCAGCCTCCGCATCCAGCAGACGGTGAAGGACTCACCCTCCATCGCCCCGCAACTGAGGCTCTCCCAGACCCCCGCGATGCTGATGATCGCCGAGTGCTCCACCCAGGTCCGTCAATGGGCGACCGCCGTCCTCGCCGACGACCCCGCCATCCAGCGCACGCAGTACATGCCCGGAGTCGGACACCACATGTGGAACGGCCTGGACGACGACAACGACCGGGCCGCCGCCGTCATCACCGCATTCCTCCAGGGTGAGCCGGCCCCCGTGCCGAACCACCCGACCCGCGACGAGATCCCCGCCTTCCTCCGCGACCACGAATGAAGGCGTCCCAGCCCGTCACCCGGACCGGGGCGCAGCACTTCCGCGCCGCCTCGGGCAAGCCCGGTGCGCCAGGCGCTTCGCTCGGGGGTGTGGGAGGACGCCGAAGGCGCCGACTGCTCGGTGGTGGCCGGCGCCTTCGCGGCCGCGGTGGCCTCGGCCGGCTGCGGGCGGCGCCGTGGTCCCCGCCCGCCGACGCGGCCGGATCCCGGCGTCACGCGGCGGCGGGCCTCACACGGCATCGTCTCCGTGGCGCACTTGCGCTGAGCCGCCGGGCACGGGGTGGTTTCAGTCGTCGCGTCCGGTACCGCGGTCGGGTGCGCCGGAAAACTCATCGCCACGACGGAATCGGGCTTGCCCCGGCGGGCGGAGCGACGACCCGGCTGTGGAGCCGCTCACGGGGACTCAGGGCAGGAGCCGGGTCACAGCTCCCGAGCCGACAGCGCGACCGTGGCGACGGACGGCGAACGACCGGCCTTCCTCCAGAGCGACGGGCCGCTCGAGCGTGATGGTCGCCGTACCGATGTGGAGCGGTCGTAGCGCGCCCGTCTCACGAGGCAGCGTCACCACGCCCCGCACTGCGGCGGCGAGGACGTGGACGTGGAGACCCTCACCGGTGAGCACGTCCGTTCCGCCTTGTTCCTTCGGCAGCATCGTGATGTCCGCCGTGAAAGCGGTGTGTGCGCCGATCGAGCCGGGTGCCGCGAGGACCTGCCCCCGCTCCACCGCTCCCGCCACCGCACCGGGCAGCAGCAGTCCGATGTTCGTGCCCGCACCCGCCTCGTCGACTCGCAGCCCGCCCACGTCGATGTCCGTGACATGGGCGAGCGCATCGCTGCCGAAGCCGATGAGCTCCACCCTGTCACCCTTGCGAACCAGCCCGCGCTCGATGCGGCCTGTCGCCATGACGAGCCCGCCCCGGCTGAGGTGGAATACATCCTCGACGAGCATCAGGAACGGCTTCTCCACGGCACTCACCGATACCCCCGAGGGCCTTGTGCGGTCGTTGCGAACAGGTGTCCGAGAGTAGCAATGATCACCACCCGGCCATCCCGTGCTGTATGGAATCCCCGCCACGGGCGTGATCGGCCACGAACACACTCCCCGCCAGGCCGGCGGGCGGCACGACCCGCCCGCCGGAAACGATCCTTGAAACGACCCTTGAGGAGAAGACACCACCTTGGCAACCGACTACGACGCTCCACGCGACACCGGCGACGAGAGCAGCGACGACAGCATCGAGGCACTGAAGAGCCGGCGCGACGACAAGCAGAGCTCCACCGTCGACGTGGAGCCCGAGGCCGCCGAAGGGCTCGAGCTTCCGGGCGCCGACCTGTCCGGTGAGGAGCTCACCGTCCGGGTCGTGCCCCTCCAGGAGGACGAGTTCATGTGCATGACCTGCTTCCTGGTCCACCACCGCGCCCAACTCGCCGGTGAGGACAAGAACGGTCAGCCCATCTGCCGCGACTGCGCGTCCTGACCGTCGCGGCCTTGGTTGCGGACAGGCGCCGAGGCTTACGGCGGGGGCGTCCCCGAACTTCCGTCCCGTCGGTGACCACCCCGCCCGCAGCTCTCCAAGCCCTCAAGGCCCGGGTCATCAACGAAAGCCGCTACCCCAACAGCAAGATCAAGACGACGTGTTGATGATCTGCAAGTCCCAAGGGCCGTCCCGTAAATGATCTTTGGCATGAGGGTGGGGAAATGAGCGGAGCGCAGAGTCCCGCCCTGGTAGGGTGCGCCGATGTCAGCGATGAAGAAGTTCCAAGTCACCTTTGACTGCGCAGAACCTGAGCGCCTCGCTCGCTTCTGGTGCGAGGTGTTGGGGTACGTCATACCGCCGCCACCGGAGGGGTTCGCCACTTGGGACGTTTCAAGCGCTCGCAGCCACCTGAGCAACGGGACTCGTGGTTCGCCTGCATCGATCCCTCAGGTGTGGGTCCGCGACTGTACTTCCAGCGCGTCCCCGAAGGGAAGGCCGCCAAGAACCGGCTGCACCTCGATGTGCGGGTCGGCACCGGACTCGTGGGTGAAGAGCGCCTCGCCGCACTCGAGGCCGAATGTGCGCGACTGGTCCCGCTCGGCGCGGTACACGTGCAGACGCTGTATGACGGCAACGATGCGTGCATCCCGATGCAGGACATCGAGGGCAACGAGTTCTGTCTCGACTGAGCACCCTCCCTCCGAGCCGGAGAGGTGGGGAGCCGCCTCCCTCGGACCTCTCCGGTCTCGTGCGGGTCGGGAGTCTTCCCGTGAGGGCGAGGTCGTGCGGCCGGGCGATGCCGAGCATCGCCGGACCCGGCTGGTTCAACCCCGGTTGTCAGGTCGCGGGAGGGATGTAGCGATGCAGCCCCCGCGGGGCACCCGGACGGTGCCGCTGACCGACGTCGACGCCCCGGACCCGCACGACCCGCAGGGCTCAGGAGGCCGGGCCCGCTGGCGGTGCGCCGGTGGTTGCGGCGTCGTACAGGGCCTGGGTGGCGGAACCGAAGTAGGCGCTGTAGGAGATCTGAGGGGTGTTGCCGCCGGTGTGGTAGCCGCCGATGAGTCCGATCACCGCCCAGCCGCCCGGCCGCGGCACCAGCATGGGCCCGCCCGAAGTCCCGCCCACGAAGCCGTCGCACGCGATGCGTTCGAAGGTCCCCGGATCCGCGGGATCGTCGCTGACCCACCTGGTGGTCCAGCTCAAGCACTCCAGCGGCTTCTGCGCGCTGCCCGGGTACCCGATCATCCGTACCGGGACGTGGGCGTACCCGGTGCCGGTGAGCAGCTGGACCGCGCCCGCCGCGTCCTCCAGCTGCCGGCCGTCCTGGTCGGGCTCGGTCACGGCGAACCCGAAGTCGTACGCGGCACCGGCGTGCTCTCCCAGGTCGTAGTACTCCTGGGCGACGTAGACGCCGTTGGCCTTGACGGGGAAGATGCCGAGAGGCTTGAGTCCGTCGTGGTACTGCGGAACGAACCCCAGGTGCCGCTTGGGGGAGCTGCCGGAGTACCCCTTGAGACAGTGCCCCGCGCTCAGCACCAGGTTGTGGTCGGGACTGTGCACTACGGAGGCGCTGCACGTGCGGCCCGTGCCGTTGGCATCGGTCCAGAAGAACGCGCCCGCCTGCGGGATGCCGTCGAAGCTCCTGCTCGGAGGGATGAGCTCGCCGGACTGGGGCCCGTCCGTCGCGGCCGGTGCGGCGGGTTCGGTGTCGCCGGGCAGCGCGGCCGCCATACGGGCCGCGGTCCAATACGCGCTGAGCTGCTCCGCGGTCGGATTGCCCGCGTCCGGCGTTGCGGCGGAGGCGACCGGGGCAAGCCCGGCGCCCAGCAGCAGCGCGGCTGTGGCCGCTGCGACATTCCTGAGGGCTGTGGTCCTACGTAACATCATCTGCCCCTTCGTCCATGATTGATGCGCATATCATCGTTGCGGCTGTGAGGTGCATTCGATCAAGTTCAACCCCACCCGGCGCCCAACTCCTGCCGGACACGCCGCACGCGCGCCCACGCGCCCACACGGGACCGTCCGGTCGTCTGTGGGGAAGGGGCGGACTTCACACCGCGACGCTTGCGTGACCCGCCTCGGCGTCCGGGCTCGCCTGCTCCCACAGGCGGGCACAGGCCGCCAGCTGCGCCGCGGTGGGTGGGCGATCATCATGGTTGTGCTTGACCGACCGTCGTGGTGGCGATGACCCGGCGGATCCCGGTGAGGCCGCGTTCGCGCGAGGAGCGCAGGAGGTCGGCCCGGAACGCCTCGGTCCCGCTGCCGCCGACCATCCGGCCGAGAACCCGGTCAACGCCTACGCTGCCGCGACCGTCGTGCTCCCCGGCCGGGCCGGGGAGACTCGTCGGCGTGGTCTCGCTCGGCGCGCCTCATCAGCCCCGGGTGAACACCCGGCCGTTGAGATCGTAGAGCCGCTCGGCTTCGGCCGGGTCGGTGTGGTGCCAGAGGCGGTCCCAGCCCGAGCCCCGGTCGTCCTCGGAAGGTATCGACCAGTCGATGAGGCCGGGCGCGTCGTCGACCTCTGCCAGCGCCGCCCACAACTCGTGGTCCCGGCAGACGAATCCGTGCTGGAGGGCTTCACCGATCGGGTCGAGTGTCCCGGCCCGGAAGAGGACGCCGCTGTCCCCGCGGTAGAACTGCCACCACTCGGCCAGCACGTGTCCGTCCTCGTCGCGGACCTCGAAGCACTGCAGTACCGTGCCCTCCTCGGTCAGGGCCTCGAACGTCGGGTACTCGTCCAGGTTGTAGCTGGCCGCGTAGTAGATCGCCTGAGCGCGCCTGTGTCCCGCCGGTAGATCGATCGACGGAAGGCCAGCGGCGACGAATTGAAGCTGCATGATCGGGGTGCTAACGCTCGTCGCTGACACCCTCGGGTCCGCACACCCGATGAGGCGGGGCCCTTGGTGCCGCAGCAGGCGCTCGTGCCGACGATCCGGCCGTAGGTGCGGGCGCCCGGTCTTCACCGCCCACCTGCCGCACGGCCTCGACCACACCGTCGCCCGCACCGAACTCCGAAACCCCTTGGACGGCACGGGGACCGGCTTGCTGAAATGGGAGACGGCCGCTGTCGGAGTCGAAGGGATGCGGCGATGACCGAGATCAGGCTGCACCTGTCGGTGCGCGGCCTCACCGACGCGGACCTGCCGTCCTGCAGCTGGGCCGGATCCCCCAAGCACGTGCGCGAGCTCGTCCACCAGATCCGCCGCGCCGAGGCGGGCGAGATCGACTACCTGGCAGTCTGCACGCCGGTCGGGCTCCCGGTGGCGGTCGGCGGTATCGACTACACGGCCAAGCCCGGCGTCGGCACGCTCTGGCAGCTCAGCGTCCACCCGGCCCTGCAGTCCTGCGGGATCGGCACGCTGCTGATCCGCTCCGCGGAGCAGCGGATCGGCGCCCGGGGCCTGACCCGCGCCGAACTCGGCGTCGAGGAGGGCAACCCGCGCGCTCGCGCCCTCTACGAACGCCTGGGCTACCGGGCCTTCGGCCGCGAGCTCGATGCCTGGGACGTGGAGGCCGAGGACGGCTCGCTCCAGCGGTACGAGACGATGTGCACGCTGATGCGCAAGGACCTGGCATGACGCTGGACTTCGCGGCGTTCGTCGCCGATGCGACGGCCGACCCGGCCGTGGTCGGGCTCGTGCTCAAGGGCTCCCGGGCCCACGACGGCATGACCACCTGTCACTCCGACCACGACCTCTACGTCATCCTCGCCGACGACGCGGCGAGCGAGCCGGCTGCGCTCGACGGCCACCGATCCGCGCGGCTCGATGTGGTCGTCACCACCCTCGAACGGTTCCGCCGACCCGCCGACTGGGAGCGGTACGCCATCGCCCGCTCCCGGGTGCTGGTCGACCGCCGCGACGGGGAGGTCACCCGGATCGTCGCCGCGATGGGGCGGCTCGGCGCCGAGGAGGCCTTCCGGTCCGGCGCCGCCCTGCTGGACGCCTACGCCAACTCGCTCTACCGCTCGGTCAAGAACCACCGCGATGACAACCCGCTCGCCGGCCACCTCGACGCGGCCGCCAGTGTCGGATTCCTGCTCGACCTGCTCTTCGCTCTGGACCGCCGACCGCGCCCCTACAACAAGTACCTGGCCTGGGAGCTGGACCGGTTCCCGTTGCCCGGCTGGGAGAGCGCCGCGCTGCTGGACACCGTCGCCCGGATCACCGCGACCGGCGAAGTGGCGCCGCAGCAGCGGCTCTTCGCCCGGGTCGAGGCGGCTGCCCGGGCCGCCGGCCACGCGGCGGTGCTGGACGCCTGGGGTGAGGACCTGCTACTGATGCGGCCCCCGGATTCCCCGGCCCACCAGCCCCGCTGACCGGCCAACAGCCGCATCAGGCGAAGCGGCTCAGACCGTCCTCTGATGCCGGGCGCTCGATGACCCGCGAGAGTGGGCGCTGGCGCTCGGTGGCACGCATGGTGTCAGTCCGGCGGGAGGGTGAGGGTGGCGAGGGCGCCGCCGTCGGGGTGGTTGGTGAAGGTGAGGGTGGCGCCGATGACGCGGGTGTGGCCGGTGGCGATGGTGAGGCCGAGGCCGTGACCGCGGCCGCGCTCGGGGGCGTTGGTGCGGAAGCGCTGGGGGCCGCGCTGGAGCAGGTCGTCGGGGTAGCCGGGGCCGTGGTCGCGGACGGTGATGCGGTGGCCGTCGACGTGGAGCCGGACCGGGCCGGCGCCGTGGCGGTGGGCGTTGAGGATCAGGTTGCCGAGGATGCGGTCCAGGCGGCGCAGGTCGGTGCGGACCTCCTGGTCGGCGGTGATCTCGATGTCGACGTCGAGGCCGGTGAGGGTGACGGTGCGGCGCACCGCGCGTTCCAGGGGGACGGCGGAGAGGTCGGGGGACTCGGCGTCCGCGTCCAGGCGGGAGACCTCCAGGAGGTCCTCGACCAGGCCGCGCAGGGCCTGGACCCGGTTCTGCACCAGCTGGGTGGGGCGGCCGGGCGGCAGCAGCTCGGCGGCGGTGACCAGGCCGGTGAGCGGGGTGCGCAGTTCGTGGGCGACGTCGGCGGTGAAGCGCTGTTCGTCCTCCAGCCGGCGGTGCAGGGTGCGGGACATCAGGTCGACGGCGGCGGCGAGGTCGGCCACTTCGTCCCGGCCGTCGACGAGTTCGCCGATCCGGGTGTCGGTGCCGCCGGCCGCGATGCCCCGGGCGGCGGTGGCCGCGGTGCGCAGCCGGCGGCTGATCCGGTCGGCGACCAGCACGCCGGCCAGCACGGTGGTGAAGACCGCGGCGACGACGGTGATCAGGATGATCCGGTCCAGGTCGGCGATCGCCCGGCGGTCCTGGGTGAAGTCCACCCGGGCGGAGAGCACCCCGTTCTGGACCGGGCCGGCCGCCCACATCGACTCGCCGTGCTGGTCGGTGGCGAGCAGTGAGCCCTGTCGGCCGCCGGCGGCGAGGTCGCGCAGCCGGGTGGGCAGGGCCGGGTCGTCCAGGGCGACGCCGCGGCCGGCGACCTCGCCGTTGCGGCCGTAGCCGGCCAGGGCCGAGTCGAGGGCGGTGAGCGCGGAGGATCGGGCCTGGTCGACGTGCTGACGGATCATCGCCTGGTGGACCAGCAGGCCGACGGCCACCGCGACCAGGACGGAGATGGCGGCGACGGCGGTGGCGATCTGGCGGCGCAGGGTCATGCCGGGCGCCGCAGCTTGTAGCCGAACCCGCGGACGGTCTCGATCCGGCCGGAGCCGATCTTGGCGCGCAGCCGCTGCACGTGGACGTCCACCACCCGGGTGTCGGCGCCCCACTCGTAGTCCCAGACGCGTTCGAGCAGGGTGGTGCGCTCCAGCACGATGCCGGGCGCGGCGGTGAACTCCAGCAGCAGCCGCAGTTCGGTGGGGGTGAGCGGGACGAGCCGGCCGTCCACCCGCACCTCCATGCTGTCGGTGTCCACCTGGAGGCCGTCGAAGCTGCGGAGCGTGGCGGGGGTGGTGGGAGCGGTGGCGGGCACGTCGACGGCAGGGGCGTCAACCGGGGCGTCGGCGGAGGCGGCGGCCGTCGGCACCACCCGGATCCGGCGCAGCACCGTACGGATCCGGGCGACCAGGACGGCGCTCTCGAAGGGCTTGACCACGTAGTCGTCCGCGCCCGCCTCCAGCCCGGACACCACGTCCACCGGGTCGGTGCGGGCCGACATCATCAGGATCGGCAGCTGGCTCTCCTCGCGGACCCGCCGGCAGAGGCCGACCCCGTCGAGCAGCGGGAGCATGACGTCCAGCAGGAGCAGGTCGGGGCGGACGGCGTGGAAGGCCTCCAGCCCCTCCAGGCCGTCGGCGGCGGTGGTGACCGGGAAGCCGTAGCGCTCCAGGGCCATCCGGGTGGCCTCCCGGATCACCTCGTCGTCCTCGACGATCAGGATGTGCGGCTGGGCGGGGGTGGCTGAGGGGGTCATCGCTTCGCTTCCGGGAACACGGCGGGGGCGGAGGCCTGGGGGGTCGGTCGGACGGGCCGCGGGGACGGGACGGTCGCTCCCGCGCCGGGCGGCAGTTTGGGGACGGGGTTGGCCGGGGCGGGGGTGGTGGGAGCGGCGGTCGGTGGGCCGTTGCCCGCGTCGCCCGGCAGCAGGCCGATGCCGTCCACCCGCCGCTCCTTCAGGGCGAGCCTGACGCCGTCCCACTGGTAGTGGCTGCTGGTCCGGGTGAAGGCGGTGGTCGGCTCGTACAACCACAGGTCGGAGCCGACGGTCGCGGCGCTGAACCCGCTCTGGACCTCCACCCGTAGGATCGGCAGGACACGGTCGTCGGCGAGGGTGTAGACGTGCACCACGACCAGTCCGGGGGTCGCGACGGCGGTGATCAGCGAGCGCCGTCCGTCGCCGGTGAGCTCGCGGAACTCGGGCGCGCGCACCTCGCACCCGGTGCAGGAGTCGAGCGCGCGGTGCTCCTCCGCGGTCAGCCCCGGGTCCTTGGTGAGGACGCTGCGGACGTCGACCGCGGTGAGGTCGTGCCCGGGGACGGTCAGGTCGGGCAGTGGCTGCGGCGGCGCCTGGGTGGCGGAGCCGGCCGCGGGCGTGGTCGGCGGCGGCGAGGCGGCCAGGGCGGGCCAGAGCGGCTCGGCCACCGCCGTCGGGGTGACGGGCTTGAGGGGGCCGTTGTCCCGCAGGCCGCCGGGGTCGGACCGGTCGAGGGCCAGGGCGGCGAGGGCGATCAGGACGGCCAGGACGGAGACGGCGGCCAGCGGTACGGCGCGGCGGCGCAGCGCGGCCGGGCGCAGCGGGGTCGGTGGTGTCACGGTCGGTGCTCGTCCTCCTGGTCTGCGGCTGGGTACCGGTTCGTCGCCCCGTGGCGGTCCTGGTCGCTTCGTGGCCTCGTCGTCCGGTGGTAGGTCGTGCGGACGGCGTTCGGCGGTTCCGCCCGGGCGCGGCCCGGACCGGGCCCAAGCATGGACCGGGTCAGGCCGGATCCGCCAGGACGATGATGTTGTCCGTCCAGTGGCCGTCCGAGCCGATCCGCCCGCCGCAGGTGATCAGCCGGAGCGCGGGCGCTGGGGTGTCGCCGTAGACGGTCTCCGTGGGGAAGTGGTCCTTGGCGGCCTGGAGCAGGGTGCGGACCTTGAAGTCCACGGTGCCGCCGTCCGCGCGTCGGATGTGGATCAGCTCGCCCGGGCGCAGTTCCGGCAGCCGTTGGAAGACCGCCGGGCCGTGCTTGGTGTCGAGGTGCCCGATCAGGACGGCGGGGCCGGTCTCGCCCGGGGTCGGGCCGTTGCGGTACCAGCCGACCTCGTCGGCCCGGTCGGCCGACGGCACCTGGACCGTGCCGTCGGTGTTCAGGCCGAGGCCGGTCACCGGGGCGTCCACGCCGACCGACGGGATCAGCAGCCGGGTGGGCGGCGAGGAGGCCGGCGGCCGGGAGGCGGTGACGGGCGCGCCGCCGGACGTGGCGGAAGCGGCGGGCGCGGTGGGCGTCGTCGGGGCGGGTGCCGTGTCGTGGGCGGAGGCCTCGATCCGTACCACCGGGGTGTCCCGGCTGGACAGCGCGAGCGAGGCGCCGAGCACCAGGCAGAGCAGGCCGGCGGTGCCGAAGACCGTACGGCCCAGGACGCTCGGGTCGGGCCGGGCGGCGCGCCGCCGCCGGCGACGGCCGGTGCCCCGGCCGTGACCGCCCGCGCGCCCTCGGTCGGTCCCTGCCGCCGGGGGCACCCCGGCGCCGCTTCCCCGCCCGGCCGGATGCGGAGGAAGGGCGCCGGGGTGCCCGGCGGACTCGGGACCGGTGTCAGTCGCGCGCACCGGAGCGGCGGCGCAGGACGGCGAAGCCCAGCGCGGCGGCGCCGACGGCCGCCACGGCGCCGCCGCCCGCCAGCATCAGACCGTTGCCGTCGGTCGCGGCGGAGCCGTCCCCGGCTTGGGCGGCGCCCTTCGGCACCTCGCGGACCTGCGGCTGGGCGTTGCCGGGGGAGCGCTCCGGGGCGGGCGGCGCGGAGGTGACCTCCGCGGTCGCGGCCTTCGGCGCCGGCTGGGCCGGGGAGGCGGTCGCGGCGGGGCCCGAGCCGGGCTTGGCGGGGGCGACGGCGGCCGCGGCCCCGTTCGCCGGGGCGGGCGCGGCGCTCGGCGTGGCGGGGGCCGACTTCGGGCTTCCGTCGGCCCAGGCCTGTCCACCGGTGACGGCGGACAGCAGTGCGGCCCCGGTCAGCGCGCAGGCCGCCAGCATGCGATGGGCGGGCGAGCGGTCGGTGCGGGTCCTGCTCATACGGTGGGTCTCCTTCGGTCTCTCTCGCGGGCGCCCCGGCCGGTGCGGCCGGTGCGTCGTCAGCGACGGTAGGAGTGCCGTGTCGCGGTCCCCGCCCGACCGCGTCACGGCTGCCCATCGGCTGTGTAACGGTCCCCGGGACACCCGTAGTACGCGCCGAAGCACGCGCTGGAACACGTGCCGAAGCACACGCCGGGACAGCGCCGGAGCACGCGCCGGAATCTTCGCCGAGCCCCCCGGCCCGCCCTTCTGACTGACCGGATTCCTGCGCTCAGGGCAGGGGCGGGCGTGGGGTTAGCATCGCTCCGTGGAGGAAGAGCGGGAGTGGCCGGAGTGGCCCGAGGACGAGTACGCGCAGTACTTGCAGGGTGAACGGACCAGGTACGCCTGGGTCATGCGCACCTACGGTGCCATGACGTGGGCGCAGGCCGACGAAGTAGCTGCACAGCACTATCCCTACGAGCCGCCCGGCACACCGTTCCGTGGCCTGGTCTTCCATGACGAGGCATGGCACTGGGCGATGCTTGCGCTCAAGGGCGATCGGTACATGGTGTGTCATCCTGAGCTCGCCGAACCCCCAGCAGCGTACAGAGCCCTCGATGAGCAGGGCTGAAGCGGTCTCGGGCGGCGGCGCTCGAGCCGGATCGGCGCCCTGTGTGGCTGGGCGTCAGTGGGGGAGTGCCTGGTAGAGGCCGCGGCCGGTGCGCTGTGCCTGGGATGCTTTCACGGCCCGTTCGAGGCTGGTGCGTACGGCGTTGACACTGGAGGGGGTGGTCTCGCGGCCCAGGGCCTGGGCGACCTGCGCGGCCCGGACCGGTTCCTTCACCTCGGCCAGGTACGCCAGGACACCGGCGGTCAGCCCGGGGGTGCGCTTGCGCGCCGGCGCCGGCTCGGATGCGGCGGTCGTGGTCGTCGCGGTGGCGGCGCTCTTGCGCGCCTTCGTCAGGGCCGTTTTCCCTGAGGCCTTGCGGCGTGCCGTAGTCCGCGGCTCGGCCGGGGAAGCGGCCTTCCTGCGGGCGGCGGCTGACCTGCGCCCGGACGCCGCCGTCGCGCCCGCGGTGGCCTGCTCGCTGTCCGGCTCCGCCGCCGGTGCCGCCGATGGCGGGGCCTGGCCGGCAGCCTCTTTGGGCAGTGGGGCGGCGGAGAGCGACTGCAGGGCGCGCAGGGCGTCCCGTGCTGCATCCAGCCGACCGGTGACGGCGGCCAGTTCCGCTTCCAACCTCTGCTGGTGCCGCTCGAGTTCGGGGAGCTCGGAACGCAGGGCGGCGATGGTGGACGTCATGCTGAGATGGGTGTCTGCGTTGTGTGCCAAGGGTGATCCTCATGATGGTCCGGACGCGGCCAGCCGCGCGAGTGATGGTCAAACTGTACGGCGACACGGGCGGGTTAGGCTCTGTGAAGCTCGAACGCACGCCCCCGGGGGCGCTGTCGCGTTGATGTGCGCGTGTCTGGTAGGGGGTGTGCCGGGTGCGGTGTGGGGTGCCTGGGTCAGGCCGCGATGGTCAGGCCGCTGCTCTCGGCCCGGTCGTTCGCTCCCTTGTGCGCGCGGTGCTTCTTCGCCGAGCGGCTCGCCCGCGAGCAGCCGATCTTCGAGCGTGCCGTGTCCCGCGGCGAACTCCTGCCGGACACGGACCCGATGCTCCTGGTGGACCTGCTGGCCGGAGCCGCCTGGCTCCGGATCGTCTTCCGTCAACTCCCGCTCGACGAGCACTTCGTGACGCGTGCCGTCGACACCGTCCTGACCGGAGCCGCCCCGGCGGTCCGGACCGGAGGCCCGTCCGCGTCCTGAACGGTTCGCCGAAGCCCGCGGGAGCGGGCAGGCGGACCGACGGGGAGGAAGCGTCACCGTCGTTGCCCCCGAGGCGCCACCGTCGTGGCGGACGATGGTGAGGTCGAAGAAGGCGCTGAACCGGGTGCAGGTGTCGTTCGCGCCGCCCCAGGCGTGGCTGAAC
Source organism: Kitasatospora sp. NPDC018058 (assembly GCF_044327205.1). NCBI lineage: Bacteria > Bacillati > Actinomycetota > Actinomycetes > Kitasatosporales > Streptomycetaceae > Kitasatospora > Kitasatospora sp. NPDC018058. The sequence continues at coordinate 26,489 of NZ_JBIRFA010000032.1, forward strand.
CGCACACCCTCCAACTGGGGGAAGGTCTGGAAGAAGTGCCGGGCGAGGGTGGCGAAGGTCTCCGGACGCTGGTCACGCTCCGCCCGTACCCGGCTGCGGTACTGGTGGACGACGTCGTAGCCGCCGAAGAGGATGCGGTTGTCGGCGGAGAGCCGGACGTAGTGGAAGTGGTTGGCGCTGTCGGCGAAGCCCTGGCGGTTGCGCCAGCCGACGGAGGCGAGCTGTTCCTCCGTCAGCGGTTCGGTCATCAGCGCGTAGTCGTAGACCGGCACGGTGTAGGGGCGGTGGCGGCGCAGCAGGGAGGGGAAGGCGTTGGTGGCGAGCGCGACCCGGCGGGCGCCGATCCGGCCGTACGGGGTGCGGACGGTGATGCCGCGGGGGGATTCGGTCAGGCCGGTTGCCCGGGTGTGCTCGTGGATCCGCACGCCCTGGGCGAGGCAGGCCCGCTTGAGTCCCCAGGCGAGGCGGACGGGGTCGGCCATGGCGGGTGGCTCTCCTTGGGCGCATGGCGGGTCGGGGCCTCCGGATGCCCCATCCGACCGCAGGCCCGGCAGCAACGTCAATGGTGTTGACATAAGCCTCGGACGGGCGCGATCTCGATCCCCCGGCCGACCGGGGGCAGCCGGGCTCGGGCCGCCAGATGACCTCCCCGTTGACAATTGTCATTCGGGGCCAGTGACAGAGCATCACTACCGGCGTGGGGCGTCCGGCGCGAGGCTGGTGACCATGGGGACGACACAGGCGGTGATGACGGCCGAAGGGCTGCGGTACCGGTACGGCGAGACCCTCGCGCTGGACGGTGTGGACCTGCGGGTCGACCCCGGGGAGTGCGTCGCACTGCTCGGGCCGAACGGCGCCGGGAAATCGACGCTGGTGGCACTCACGGTCGGGCTGCTCGCTCCGCAGCGGGGGTCGGTGCGGGTGCTCGGCGGTGATCCGCGTCGTGCGGCGACCCGGCGGCGGCTCGGGGTGGCGCAGCAGACGCTCGGCTTTCCGAACACGCTGACCGTCAACGAGCTGGTGACCGGCGCCGCCGTCCGCGGCGGGCTGAGGCCTTCAGCCGCCGCTCCGGTGCTGGCGGAGCTCGGACTGGCCGAGCTGCGGCGCAGGCGGGTGCCCAAGCTGTCGGGCGGTCAGAAGCAGCGGGTGCAGCTGGCGATGGCACTGGTCACCGAGCCGGCCCTGCTGGTGCTCGACGAGCCGACCGTGGGCCTGGACACCTCGGCCAGGCGGCACTTCTGGCAGATCCTGGCGCGGCGCCGGGCCCAGGGCACCGCGGTGCTGGTGACCACGCACCTGATCGAGGAGTCGGCCGCGGTCGCGGACCGCGTGGTGGTGCTCGACCGGGGCCGGATCCTGGCCGACGCGCCGCCGGAGGAGCTGGTGGCCCGGCTGCCGGACCGCACCGTGACCGTCAGCACCCGCCTCGACCGGCGGGAACTCGAGCAACTGCCGGGAGTGCTCTCGGTCACCCCGGAACATGACCTGATGCGGATCCAGACGCGCTCGCCCGAGAACCTGCTGCGGGCGCTGCTGGAGCGCGACGAGCAGCTGTCGGAGCTGCGGGTGCAGGACGCGGGCTTGGAGGAAGCCGTGCTCGCGCTGACGGACAGGGCGGAGGCGGCACGGTGAGCGCGATGACGGCACGGGTCTTCGGAGTGGAGCTGCGGGACGAGCTGCGGGCGATCGTGCGCGAGCCCACCTCGCTGTTCTTCAGCATCCTCATGCCGGTCGGGTTCTTCGTGCTGTTCAACCTGCTCTACGGCCACGAGGTCACCCAGGGGATCTCGGCCGGGACGGCGATGGTGGCCACCTTCGGCACCTACGGAGTGATCACAGTGGCCGCGCTGCAACCGGGGATCGGTGTCGCGCAGGACCGTGACCTCGGCTGGCTGCGGATGAAGCGGGTCTCCGCCGTGCCGATCGGGATCAGCCTCGCCGCGAAGGCCACGGCCGCGCTGCTGTACGGGGTGGGGGTGCTAGCGCTGATGGGAGTGACGGCCGCGGCCTTCGGCACCCTGCACGCCTCGGCCTGGCAGCTGGTGCGGGTGGCGGTGGTCCTGCTGCTGGGCACCGTGCCGTTCACGCTGACCAGCGTGGCGGTCGGGCTGCGGTTCCGGACCAACGCGACGATCGCGCTGCTCAATGCGCTGCTCTTCCCACTGGCGGTACTGTCGGGGCTGTGGATCCCGATCCAGTTCCTCCCCAAGGTGGTGCGTCAGATCGCCAGCTTCCTGCCCACCTACCACCTCGCCCAACTCGGGCTCTCCCAACTGAGCCAGGGCAGCGTGCTGATCCACGTCCTCGCCCTGCTGGTGACGACGGCGGCGGCGTTCGGACTGGCGACGCTGGCCTACCGCCATGCCCGGATATGACCGTCCCGCGGGCCGCCGTGCTCACCGCCAGGCTGCGGACCTGGGACTGGGTCTACCTCGGCTATCTGCTGTTCGTGCCCGCGCAGCCGTACTTCTCACCCCGTCCGGCGTGGTGGGAGTGGCCGCTGGCGATGGCGGTGTGCGCCGCCACGGCCGCGCTGTACGCGGCGAAGCTGCTGCGCGGTCCGGCCGCACGTCACGTCTGGACGGCGATCGTGCCGATGGCCGCGATCGGCATGCTGACCGCCCCGTTCAACACCAACGCGAGCGTGGTCTTCGTCTACGCGGCAGCCGTCGTGGGCGACACCCTGTCCTGGCGTGAGGCGCGGCTGTGGTTCGCGGCCCTGACCGTGCTGGACGCCGCCGCCGCCGTGGTGTCGCGGGTGCCGATGCCCTACCGGCTGTGGGGTTTCGTGTCGGCGTCCGTGCTGATCTGGGTGATCGGTCTGCTCGAACTGAGGCAGCGCGACCGGCGGCAGGAGTGGGAGAACCAGCGGCTGCGCACCTCCCAGGTCGAGCTGCTGGCGACCCTCGCCGAGCGCGAGCGGATCGCGCGTGACCTGCACGACCTGCTCGGGCACTCCCTGACCGCCGTGGTGATGCGCGCGCAGCTGACCAAGGAGCTGGTGCCCGTCGATCCGGAACGGGCGCGCGCCGAGGCCGAGGAGATCGAACGCAATGCCCGCGAAGCGCTGGCCGCGGTGCGCAGCACCGTCACCGGCTGGCGGCGGACCACGGTGCGCAGCGAACTGGAGGCGGCGCGGCGGGCGTTGGCCGGGACCGGGGTGAGCCTCGGCGTGGACTACGACGACGGGCTGCTGCTGGTCGCGGCGGTCGAGCACGAACTGGGGCTGGCGCTGCGCGAGGCGGTGACCAACGTGGCCCGCCACGCGCGGGCCTCGCACTGCCGGATCGGACTGGACGCGGACGAGGAGAGGGTGCAGTTGGTGATCGCGGACGACGGGATCGGCGGCTCGGCTCCGGAGGGCACCGGGCTGACCGGGCTGCGGGAGCGGATCGCGAAGCTCGGCGGTGTGGTGCAGCGCACCGGCTCGGCCGGAACGACGCTGACCATCACCGTTCCGCTCGAGGCGGCGGCCCGGTGATCCGGGTGGTACTGGCCGAGGACCAGGGAATGGTGCTGGGCGCCTTCGCCTCCCTGCTGGACCTGCAGCCCGACATCACGGTGGTGGCGACCGCGACCAACGGCGACGACGCGCTGGCCGCCGTGCGCGAGCACCGCCCCGACGTGCTGGTGACCGACATCGAGATGCCCGGCCGCACCGGCCTCGAACTGGCCGCGGAGCTGTACCGGATGGGCGATCCGACCCGGGTGCTGATCGTGACCACCTTCGCCCGCAGCGGCTACCTGCGCCGCGCGGTCGATGCCGGGGTGGCCGGCTACGTGCTCAAGGACGCGCCGATCGGGGAGCTCGCGGCGGCCCTGCGCCGCGTGCACGCGGGGGAGCGCGTGGTCGCGCCGGAGCTCGCGGTCGCCGCGTGGGACGCGGCCGATCCGCTGACCGACCGGGAGCGCGAACTGCTGCGCGCGGTCGCGGACGGGGCGAGCAACGGGGAGATCGCGGCGCGGCTGTTCCTGGCCGAGGGCACCGTGCGCAACTACCTGTCCACCGCGATGGCCAAGCTGGGCGCGCGCAACCGCACGGAGGCGGCCAGGACGGCGATGTCGCGCGGCTGGTTGTAGCGGGGAACGCCGCGCTGCGGGCCCCGCCCCGGCTCAGACGAGGACCAGCGGCCCCGGGCCCGGTCCGGCGGTCAGGGCGAACAGAAGGTCGTGCAGCGGTCGGCCGGTGCCGTGCCAGATGGAGAGCGCGTAGACGCTGATCGGGTAGTGGATCCAGCGCGGCGGCGCCCACACCGTGCCTCGCACAGTGGCGCCCTGGCCGCCGGTGTCCAGGCCGGAGGGCACGTCCCCGGCCTCCAGCAGCAGCTCCCAGGCCTTGCGCGGCACCGCGAACTCCGCCTCGTCCAGCTCGGCGCGCATGCTCGCACGCAGGATCGTCGTCGCCGCGATGTCCAGCGTCAGCGCGCCGTCGACCAGTATGCGGTCGATCTCGTGCCCGGAAGCGGCCAGCCGGTCGCACAGCCAGTCGACCGCGGCCGTGAGCAGGTCCTTCGTGGCGCGTTCGGTGCCGACGGCGCGGCACAGCAGGGCCTGGAAGTGCACCTCCTCGGGCACCACGATCCGGTCGCCGATCACCGTCCGCAGCAGCGCCATGTCCAGGTCGGTCGGCTCCCGGTGGGCGACGGCGACGTTGCGGGCGACGGCGCGCAGGAACGGGTCGGCGCAGTCCTCCAACAGGAACGACCACAGCTGCTCGCACAGTTCGACCATGCGCACGCCGGTCGTGGCGTGGACGACGCGCAGCGCGCAGCGCAGCAGGATCTTCTGGAAGAGCGTCATGGAGACACGGAACGCCATGCCGCGCGCCCACTCCTCGGCCGTCATGTCGTCGTGCGCGACGACGACCTCGGCGACGAGTTCGGGGTTGGTGACGTCGGCCGGCATCCGTCGCGTCGTCAGCTTGTGCTTGTCCTGGAAGGACTCCCGCGAGTACTCGGTGTTGTTGAGCAGCAGCAGCGGATAGATCACCGGCGAGCCGCCCGCGGTCAGCACCTCCTCGACCCCGGCCAGGTAGGAGTCGTAGGTCTCTCCCGGCAGGCCCCAGATCAGGTCGGTGTAGGTGGGCACGTCCAGCGCGCGGAACCGGGACAGCAGCCGGCGGTAGTGGTCGGTGCGGATGTTGGCGCGGTTGGCGATCTTCAGCACGTCGGGGTCGAAGGACTGCGCGGACAGTGTGATCGCGCCGGTGAGTTCGGCGGCATGGAGCATGCCGGCGATCTCCACGATGCGGTCGTTGCCGTTCTTGGCCCAGTTGGTGCTGATGATCAGCCGCTTGTCGTAGCGCCGGGTGAGCTCCACGATGTGTTCGGCGATCTGCCGGTCCCGGGCGATGATGCCGAAGTTGGCGTCCGCGATGAACAGGGTGGCGTCCGTCGGCATCAGCCGGATGAGCCGGTCCAATTCGTCGAAGATCCGGTCCAGTTCGAACTGGCGCACCTTGGCGTTGGTGGCGCCGCCCCAGTAACAGAAGGCGCACTTGTAGGGGCAGCCGCGGTTGGTCTCGTAGACGATCATCGACGAGCCGGCGATCTCCTCGTCGGAGTAGACCGGGGTCAGGATCGGCGAGACGACCTGCTCGAGATCGGTGATCCGGTCCGCGTCCGCGGTGGTGACGACGGCGCCGTCGGACCAGTAGCTGATGCCGGGGATGGCAGCGAGGTCGCCCTCGGCCAGGAAGCAGCGGATCAGGTCGCGGAACCGCAGCTCGCCCTCGCCGTGGACCAGCACGTCCACCCAGGGCGCCTCGGCGAACAGCGGGTCCTGCTGGTGGCTGACGTCGTTTCCGCCGAGGACGACGCGGCAGTTCGGCCAGCGCTCCTTCACCCGGCGGGCCAGCTCCAGGGATTGGGCGCGGTTCCAGAAGAACACGGTCAACGCGACGGCGAACGGCTCGTCCCAGGAGTCCAGCAGCTCGGTCATGGCTCGCTCGCCGCCGCTCTGCTCGCGCACGTTGATCCGGAACTCGCAGGCGTCCTCGAGCACCGGGTCGGCGACCGAGGTGGCCTTCAAATAGCCGAGGGTGACGCTGTACCGGACGCCGTGCATCGCGGTGAACTCAATGAGCTGGACGGTCTTCTTCTTTGCGGCCGCCCCGGCCGGCCAGGTGAAGGTCATGGCTACCAATCCGTGCAGTCGGCAACGGATACACACGGTCGCAGCGCCGGGTGGCGCAGTCAATAACGCACGCTTTGTATCGTAAGTATCCCGGAGGATACCGGCCCCGACCTGAAGTCCTTTCCTGTGCGGCCGATCTGGATGTTGGATATTGACGACTTCGGTGGCTCGATGTAGCGTCGGCCCGGAAAAACCCCCGGCTCCGCGCCAACTGGCCTCGGACCGTGGTGGATGACCACCGCAGACGTCGATCTCGCGGATATCTCCGAATATCCCAGGATATCCGGTTCAAGGAGTGGTATCGGTGCACTTCGGGCTTTCCTTTCTCCCTGACTGCACGCCCGAGACGAAACTTCCGCAGACCTATTTCAGTGATGCGCTGGAATTATCGGTCCAAGCGGAGCTCGGTGGCCTGGATTCCATCAAGATGACGGAGCACTATCTCCACTACTACGGCGGGTACTGCCCGAGCCCGCTGGGCTTTCTCTCCGCGGTGGCCGCCCGGACGAGTTCGGTCAGGCTGATGACCGGCTGCGTCCTGCCGGTGTTCCACCACCCGATCCAGCTGGCCGCGGAGGCCGCGCAGGTGGACGCGATCAGCGGCGGCCGACTGGACGTGGGGTTCGCCCGGGCCTATCTGCCCGACGAGTTCGATGCGTTGGGCCTGGCCATGGAGGAGAGCACCGACCGGTTCCGGGAGACCATTCGGGCGGTGCTGCGCATCTGGACCGAGGAGAAGGTGAGCGAGGACACCCCGTTCTTCTCCTATCGCGACGTGACCGGTCTGCCGCGGCCCACCCAGCAGCCGCACCCGCCGGTCTGGGGTGCGGCGGTGCGCACGCCGGAGAGCTTCACCTGGCTGGGTACGGAGGGGCTGGGGCTGCTGATCACCCCGCTGATCTCGCCGCACGAGTTCCGCGACCACCTGACGCTCTACCGCGACGCGTTCCACGCCGCGCACGCCGGCGCCGGGCTCCGCCCCCGGGTCGCGGCCAGCCTGCCGCTGGTGGTCGCCGACACCGACGAGCGCGCGGAGCAGATCGCCGAGACCTACCTGCGGCGCTACCTGGACGTGTGGGCCCTGGCCGTGAACGCCTGGGACCGCAGGGAGTCCACGGCCTACCGCGGCTACTCCGGGTTCGGCTGGATGCTGCGCGGCCTCAAGCCCGCCAAGCTCTTCACCGAGGGCGGTGCGATCGTCGGTTCCCCGTCCACGGTCATCGACCGGATCCGCGCCTTCAACGACCACATCGGCGGCGTCGACCAGATCCTGTGGCAGATCGACTTCGGTGCGATGCCGCTCGCCGAGGCTGGGCAGACCTTGGAGCTCTTCTGCACCAAGGTGCTGCCCGAAGTGAAATCACTGTGACGACCCGTCACCCGGATCGCGAAGGGGGGTGTGAAGACATGGAGGGATTCGAGGACCTGGTGCTGGATGACGGCGCCTTCGAGCTCGTCGACCTGGGTGAGGTGGTGCCCGCGTCGGTGACGGCCGGCTACGGCCTGACCGAGCTGTCCGCTTCCGGCGGCCAGAGCAGCTGTTGCTGCTGCTGCCCGTGCTGCTCCTGCACCTGATCCAGGTGCCGGTGTTCCCGTCCTGTGTTCGGCATCGAGAGTGAAAGGAGGTGTGAAGACATGGAGGGATTCGAGGACCTGGTGCTGGATGACGGCGCCTTCGAGCTCGTCGACCTGGGTGAGGTGGTGCCCGCGTCGGTGACGGCCGGCTACGGCCTGACCGAGCTGTCCGCTTCCGGCGGCGCGAGCAGCTGCTGCTGCTGTTGCCCGTGCTGCTCCTGCACCTGATCCAGGGTGTGGAGCTTTCCGGCACTTGTGCTCTAGCCAGTGCGTGTTCGTGAACGAGGATCGGGTGGCTCTCGGTCCTCCTCCTGACCTGTCATCAGTTGTGCCTGAAGAAGCGGTGGTCATGGAAGTCAATGTCGAGCGGATCCGGCCGCGCCTGCGTGGGGACGTCTACGTCATGCGCGTGCCCGAGGGTGCCTACATCCGCAGCAACCTGGGCGGGTCGATGCTCAAGGGCGCGTCGACCTACGAGTGGATCCAGCGGATCGCACCGTTGCTGGACGGCACCAGGACCCTCGGCGAGCTGTGCGCGGCCGTCCCGGAGCAGAGCCGCGCCGCGCTGGCCAAGCTGACACTGCTGCTGCTGGGCAAGGGCTACGTCAAGAACGTCCTGGACGACCGCCCGCACACCCTCACCGCCGACCTGGCCAGGACCTACGCCGCCAACATCGCCTTCATCGAGTACTTCGTGGACTCGCCGGAACTGCGCTTCGAGCGCTACCGCGACGGCGCCGTCGTGCTGGCCGGCGCGGGCCCGTTGCTGCAGGCACTGGCCAACTCGCAGCTGCGCTCCGGCGTGCGCACCGTTTCGGTCGCACCGTTCGCCGAGTCCCCGTTCGACCGCGACCGCGTCGCCGAGCATCTGGCCGCGGCCCGGGCGCTCGACCCGGACCAGCAGGTGGCCTACCTCGGGGCCGACGCGGACGACCGGCTGGTGGCCGGCGCCGCCATGGTGCTGCACGTCGCCGACCGGCCCATGATCGAGCGCGCCCTGCGACTGCCGAGGGCCGCCCGCGCCGCGGACGCCGCGTTCGTCCAGGCGGTCGCGGTCGGTGACGAGGCATGGATCGGCCCGGTGATCGGCAAGGACGGCGACGCCACGGCCTGGGAGTCGGCCTGGCGGCGGCTGCGCGCGCTCGCGCCGGACCTCGCGGGCGCGGATCTGCGCGACCACCCGGAGCTCGCGCCGAGCGAGTTCCTGCGCGGCCCGACCGTCGCCCTGGTCGCCAACCAGCTCTGCTTCGCGGCGTTCCGCCACCTGACCGGCATCGACCAGGGCCAGGCGGCCGACCAGCTGGTCCGGTTCGACCTGGAGACGTTGGAGACCGCGACCCACGCCTTCCTGCCGCACCCGCTGGCGCTCCCCGCCGTTCCCGACGACCCGGCCCGACTGGCCGTCCTGTGCACCGCCCCGCCCGTCGACGACGAGGAGCTGGGCCGGCGCGCGGTGGACTGCGTCGACGCCCGGACCGGCGTGTTCGCGGAGATCACCGAGCGGGACTACGAACAACTGCCGCTGTTCGTCAGTGAAGTGGTGGTCTCCGACCCGGTCGGCCTGGTCGGCGGCCCGTTCCCGGTGCACGGCTACGGCGAGAGCGTCGTCGAATCGCGCCAACGGGCGGTGCGGCGCGCGTTCGAGCGCTACGCGGCCGTGATGACCGACTCCCGCAAGGGCGACCGCCTGCACGGCGTGGACGTGCTGACGGGTGAGCCGGTCGAGGTCGAGGCCGCGGCGGTCTTCCCGGCGCGCACCGCGGTGTCCGGGGCCGACTGGTCCGAGGCCGTGCGCGCCGCGGTGGTCGCGGCGGCCGGCGCGGGCGTCGGCGCGGCGCTCGCGACCGCGACCGCGCCGCTGCCCCGGCTGGATCTGGACGGCGGCGAGCTGACCGCTCGCGCCGCGCGCTACCGCAAGCTGCTGGACATCGTCGACCAGCCGTTCGAGATCTACGACCTGTCCGCACTGCTCGGCCTGCCCACCTTCGCGTTCACCACCCCGGAGGCCACCGTCGCCTGCGTCAGCGGGTTGGAGGCCGGCGCCGCGCTGGAACAGGGGCTGGAACTGACCCTGCTCGCCTACCAGTCCCAGGCCGCGAAGCAGCCCGGCTACGCGCCGCAGCCCGTGCCCGACCTGCCTGCGGCACTGCGCGGGGAGCCGCGTCCGGACCCCGGGCGGAGCGGGGTGTGGCCGAGCCCGGTGACCCTGGACGAGGTCGTGGCGCGGCTGACGCGCGAGGGCGGCCGCGTGGTGGCGGTGCCGCTGGACCACGATCCCCGTGTCGCCCGGCTGTGTCCGTTCGTGGCACAGGCCGTGGTCGTCCATGGCTGACCGGCCCCAGGTGCTGCTCGAACCCCACCAGGTGATCGTCGGACCGTGGCCGCCGGGCTGCCCGGAGTGCCTGCGCACCCGGCGCACCGCGGCGTCCCGCGACGACCGCACCGCCGAGCCTGCCACCGGGACGCCGAGCCGGGAGCTGCCGACGTTCCTCGCGGACACCGTCGACGGGCTGAGCGAGGCCGGGCCGCAGGAACAGCGCTACTGGATCGTCGACGCGGCCACGCTCGCGCTGTCCCGGCACGGGTTCCTGGCCGACCCGCACTGCCCGGCCTGCTCGACCGTCACCCCCGACACCGAGCAGGGCGCGCGGATCACCCGGCAGGCGCGGCCCAAGCTCTCCTCCCGGTCGAGCCGGGTCCGCCCGCTGGACCGGGCCGGGCTGGAGGCGGTCTACGTGGACGGGCGGAGCGGCCTGATCCCCTCCGTCACCTCCTACACGCACCACGCGTTCCCCTTCACCGAAGCCGTGCTGGCCGTGCCCGGCGTCGCCACCGAGGCGTCCGGCTACGGCCGCACCCGCGACTTCGCGTCCGCGCGGGCCGTCGCGGTCGCCGAGTCGCTGGAACGACTCGCGGCCTACGCGCCGGCCAAGCGCACCGGCGTCAGGGCCTGCTGGGCGGAGGTGGCCGCCGACGCGGTCGACCCTCGCACACTCGGGCTGTATCCCGCCGACCGGTACCGCGCGCCGGGCTTCCCCTACCGGGAGTTCACCGAGGACGCGGTGGCGAACTGGGTGTGGGGCTGGTCGTTCGGCCGGGCCCGTCCGGTGCTGGTCCCGGAGAGCTTCGTCTACTACCGGCTGCCGAGGAACGGCGGTGAGGCCTCCTTCGCCTGCGAGATCTCCAGCGGCTGCGCGCTGGGGGGCTGCTACGAGGAGGCGGTGCTGCACGGTGTCCTCGAAGTCGCCGAGCGCGACGCGTTCCTGACGGCCTGGTACGGCCGCATCCCGCTGCCCGAGCTCGACCCGGCCGCCGTGCCCGACCGCCGGATCCCGCTGGTGGCCGAGCGGATCGAGCGACAGGGCTACCGGGTGCGGGTCTTCGACAGCACGCGGGAGCACGGGATCCCCTCGTTCTGGACCTTCGCCGAGGACGTCACCGGCGACGGACGGCCGAGAGCCGTCTCGACCGGCGGCAGCGGGCTGCAACCGGCCGAGGCGATCCTGGCCGCGCTGCACGAGCTCAGCCAGACCGTCGAGTACGTGAGCCTGCTGGCGCTGGACCCCGGGTGGCGCGGCCGCGCCCGGCATCTGGCCGGGCATCCGGACGAGGTCGTCTCGATGGCCGACCACCTGCTCTGCGCGGCCGATCCGGACAGCTTCGACCGGTACGCGTTCCTGCTGGACGACCCACCGGCCTCGACCTGGCAACAGGGGCTCGAACGCTGGCGGTGGCCGCACAACGTCGAGATCGGCGCGGACCTGGACGAGGCCGTGCGGCGCTTCGCGGCCGCCGGCATGGACGTCATCGCCGTCGACACCACCTCAACGGAACAGGCATCGGGAGGCTTCACATGCGTCAAGGTGATAGCACCGGGCTCGGTGCCGATGACCTTCGGCCACACGGCCCGGCGGGTGACCGGACTGCCCCGGCTGGGGCAGGTGCGCAATCCGCATCCGCACCCGTTCCCGTGACGGGGCGCGAGGACGGCGTCGGCCGGGAGTTCTGGCGGGTCAGCCTGGAGGACCTGGCCGAGGCGATGGAGACCCGGCAGTCGGAGTACGGCAACCCGGACGAGCCGCTGAAGTTCAAGATCTACCGGGGCCTGCCGCGCCGCCCGCTGACCACCAGGCTGCCCGCCGAACTGAGCCCGGTGGACGCCTTCGACGAGTCGGCCCTGTCCACGCTGCTGCACTACGGATACGGCATCTCCCGGCAGGAGTTCGACACCAACGGGACCTGGCCCTACCACCGGATGGTCGCCTCGGCGCGCTGCCTGTTCGGCGTCCAGCTGTACGTGTGCCTGGCCGACGGCGCCTACCACTACGACGCCCCGCACCACGCGCTGGTGCGACTGCGCGAGGGCGACCACCGGGGGTTGCTCACCCGGGCGACGGGAACCGGCGGCCCGGTGCCGCAGGCCGTGTTCGTGCTCTCCGGACTGTTCTCCAAGACCGCCTACATCTACCGGGACTACGCCTACCGCCTGTGCACGCAGGAAGCCGGTCTGGTCGCCGGGAACCTCGACCTGGTCGCCCGGGCCATGGGCCTGCGGGCACATGTGCACCACCAGTTCCTGGACGAGCCGGTCGACAAGCTGCTCGGGCTCGACGGCGACGAGGAACCGGCCTTGCTGGTGCTGCCGCTCCACCTCGCCGAGGCCGGCACCGACACCGGTATCGGCAACGGCACCGGCACCGGTCCGACGGGCCGGCCGGTCGCGGAGACGGCCGCGGCGCTGGCCGCGACCATCGAGGCGATCGAGCCGCCGGTGGTCCCGAGCGGCCTGCGCATCCCCCAGGCCTGCCCCATGCTGACCAAGGTCAACCGCGCGTCGCTGCGCACCGACACCACGAGTTTCACGACGGCCGTACCGGTCGCGCCCGCCGTCTCCGACGCCGAGCCGCGGCCGTTGCCCACGACCGAGGTCCCCGAGCCGGGCCTGGCCGCGGTGCTGCGCGCGCGTGACTCGGGCCCGGGCATCTTCCGGCCGGTCGCCTCGCGGGGCGACGGAGTCGAGCTGTGGGCGCGACTGGCCCGGATCCGCACCGGGATCGTCAGCGACGCCGTCCCGGCCGGAGCACCGGCCCCGCTGGAGATCTACCTGACCGTCGGCGACCTCACCGGCATACCGGCCGGGGCCTACCGGCTCGCCCCGGAGACCGGCGCGCTGCACCCGGTCGCCCGCGCGCGGACCCGCGTCCACGCCACCGCCGCCGCGGACGACGCCGGCCTGGACGCCGTCACCGCGATCGAGCGCGTCACCATCCCCGGACCGGTCTTCACGCACATGAACGCCATCGTGCATCTGGTCGGCGACCGCGACTGGGCCTTCGACACCTTCGGCGACCGCGGCTACCGCGTGATCAACCAGGAGGCCGGGCTGCTCGCCCATCGCGTCTGCGTGGCCGCGGCCGCGCAGGGCATGTCCGGCCGCGTCGTCAACGCCTACCACGCCGAGGGGGTCCGCGCGGCCCTCGGCCTGACCGAGCAGCGCCACACCCCGGTCTTCCAGATCCTGCTGGCCAGGACGGGGCCGGGCGGCCGCGTGATCGTACCCGTCGAGCCCGAGGCGGTGGAGTGATGGAGAGCCTGCGAGGAGCCGGGCCGGGAACGGCGCAGTACGGGCTCGGCCCGGCCGCCGTGGTCCGGCTCGCCGGAAGCCCGGTCGTCGCGCTGGAGGGGCTGCGCTGCGTGCGGAGCTGGGGCACCGCCCGGGAGCTGGTGCGCCTGCGCGCCGAGATCTCCGAGGCGGCGGGCGAGCTCTCGGAGCTGCTGCACACGGCGATCGGCGCCGTCGGCGACGGCGAGGCGAAGGCCAGCCTGGTCGCGGTGCGCCGGGCCGTGCACCGCGGCCGCCGCGTCGATCCCGCCCGACTGGCCGACGTGCCCGCCGACCTCACCGCCCCGCTGCGGCAGTGGTCCGCGCTGCTCACCGAACGCGACCGGTTGCAGGCTGAGTTGCCGCAGCAGCTGGAACAGGACTGGGCGGCGAGCTGCCAGGCGCTGCGCGAGGCGAGCCGACTGCCGGCCTTCCAACTGGGGCTGGTGCACGCCAACCCGGACATGTTCCTGGCCCTGCACAAGTGGCTGACCACCGGGCGCGCGCCACAGCGCCAGAGCATCCTGCGGCTGGCCCAGTACCTGGCCCGCTCCGCCGCCAAGACCAGCCCCTACTCCACCTTCACCAGCAGCGGACTGGCCGCCTGGAGCCGGTCCGACGACATGGTCGAGCTGTCCGGGCGGCTGGCGGAGGGCCAGTTCGCCGTGCCGACCGGCACCGAGGTCAGCATCGGCACGCTGCACCGGATCGCCCGCGCCGTCAGCGAGCACCCGGAGGTCGTCGGCGGCTGCCGGATCCGGATCAACCCGAGCGCCACGGTCGTCGACGACACACTGGTCTTCCTCGGCCGCCGTCCGGTCGAGCACGTGCACAGCCTGGCGCTCACTCCGACGCTGCGCCGGGTGCTCGAAGTGCCCACGCACGAGACCACCCTGGACGACCTGCGCGGCGCGCTGCTGGCACAGGCGACCGACGGACACCAGGTCGACGTGTTCCTGCGCCGCCTGGTCACCCTGGGCGTGCTGGAACTGGTCCCGCCGCTCGCCGACCAGACCCCGGACCCGGTCGCCGAACTGCGCGCCTGGCTGCACCGGTTGCGGCAGCCCGGTCTGCGGAAGCTGGACTGGACCCTGCAGGGAGTGCAGGAGGCGTTGTCGAGCTACCCGACCATCGCCTCCCCCGGCGCCCGGGTCGCCGTCCGTGACGCCGTGGTCCGCGGCCTGGACACGGCCCTGCGCGAGGCGGGCGACCACGCCCATCTGCACAACCCCAAGCTGGCCAAGGAGTTCGCCCGGTACAGCTTCTACGAGAACGCCGTCCATCCGGGCACCGCCGCCGTGCTGGACGCGGAGCGGTGGCAGCCCCTGCTGGACGACCTGGACGCCGTGCGCACCCTGCTCGGCCTGATCGGGCCGGACCTGCCCACCAAGCTGACCCTGAGCCGGCTGTTCCAGGGCCGGTATCCGGCCGGGGCCGAGGTCCCGCTGCTGGTGTTCTACCGGGACGTGCTGGCCCAGCAGCAGACCGGCGCCCTCGCGGCCCGCGACCAGGACGGCGCGGAGGACGACACCGAGGACGCGCTGCGCGAGCTGCAGCGGCTGCGCGCCAGCGGCAAGCGGCTGCTGGGCGAGCGGGTGCCCGACCCGGACGGCGTGGTCCGCGTCGACCCGGAGGAGGTGCGCACACTGGCCAAGGAGTGGCCGAGCTGGGTGCGCACCCCCACGTCCGTCGCGGCCTACTGCCAGCTCGCCGACGCCGCGCAGGGCCCGGAGCTGGTGGTCAACACCATCAGCTGCGGCTTCGGCCGCGGCCGAAACCGGGTGCGGCAGATCCTGGACGGGCTCGACCTGCGCGCCGGCGCACCGGCCGAACAGGGGCTGGCCGCCGGCCACGGCGACGTGCTCTTCGCCGAGTTCGAGGCCGTGGCCAGGTCCGCGGTCAACGTCAGGAAGCCGGGGGTGCGGCTGGTCGTCGACTATCCCGGAGTGCGCAGCGTGCGCGACCCGGACGACCTGCTGCCCGTCAACGACCTGTCGGTACGGCTCGGCGGCGACGGGCTGCTCCAGCTGGTGTCACGGCGGCTGGGCCGACGGATCTGCCCCGTCCACCCGGGTCTCGGCGACCGGCTGCTGCCGCCCACCGCGCGGTTCATGGTCGAGGCCTTCGGCGAGTCCAACACCTGGTTCGGCGCGCACACCGAACTACGGATGACCTCGGACCCGCGCGCCGACAGCGAGGTGCGCCACCTGCCGCGGCTGATGGTGGGCAAGGTGGTACTGCGCCGCGCCATGTGGATGACCCGCGCGGACCGGCTGCCGCGGCGCGCCGAGGCCGCCACCGACGCGGCGTGGATGCTGCGCACGGCCGCGTGGCTGGCCGAACACGGCATCCCCGAGCGGTGCTTCGTGACCGTGCTCGACCCGGCCACCCTGGCCCAGGGCGGCGGCCAGGGCACGGGCAATGACACCAAACCCACCTACGTGGACTTCGCGAGCATGCTGCTGCTGCTCGGGTTGGAACGCCGGCTCACCGAGCCGAACGCGATCGTGCAGATCAGCGAGATGCTGCCGGACCCCGGCCGGATCCGCGGCGAGCGCGTCGCCGAGTACATCGTGGAACTCAACGAGCCCGGAGTCACCTATGTCTGACACGCCCGTCACGCCTGCCACGTCCGCCATGGCCGACATGCCGGAGCTGCCCGAGACAGCCGCCCGCACCTGGGTCAGCGCCCACCTCTTCTACCACGGTGACCAGGACGCCGTGGTCGTCGGCGCCGTCCGGCCCGCCGTCGAACGGCTGCGCCTGGCCGGGCAGGCCGAGGGCTTCTTCTTCCTGCGCTACTGGGAGGGCGGTCCGCACGTCCGGCTGCGGGTGCTCACCAGCCCCGAACACGCGGCGCAGGTCCGGTCCGTGATCGAGGAGACGGCCGCGGAGTTCTACCGGGCCTCGCCGTCGGAGTCCTCGATGACCCCCCAGGAGTACGCCGACTCCGCGCCGAGCCTGGCCGCGCTGGAGCGGATGGCCGACTACGACACGGTGCTCCACCCGGACAACTCGGTGGCGTTCGTCGACTACGTGCCGGAGACGGACGTGTTCGGCACCGGCCGCTCGCTGGAGGCGGTCGAGCGGCAGCTCATGGCGGCCAGCGCACTGGCGGTGGAACTGATCGCCCGCGGCCGCAAGCCGGGGCAGCGTGCCATGGACGCCTTCGCCATGCTGGCCGCCAACCGCACCCTGTTCACCGGCATCCTGCCCGAACTCGCCTACCAGGCCCGGTTCATGGTCGAGAGCGGCGGTCAGGCGGCGCAGCTGATCGGCACGCCGGAGTTCGAGCGGTACTTCGAGGCCAACAAGGCCCAGCTGCGCTCCACCCTGGAGGCGGTGTGGGCGGTCACGCGGGGCGTGGCGCTGCCCGACGGCTCGGTGGCGAACGGCTGGCTGGCGAGCACCCGGGACCTGAACGACACCCTGGTCCAACTGGAGCTGCTGGGCCGGCTCGACGCCTATCCGGGCTTCGAGGCGCCCGCCGAGGTGCTGGACCACATCAACCACCTGGCGCCGCAGCTGATCGTGGAGCGGTGCGCGCACCTGATGTGCAACCGGCTCGGCATCAGCCTGGCCCAGGAGTCCCACCTGCGGCTGCTGCTGACCCGGACCGCGTTCGACCTGTGTGCGGTGTGACCCATGAGTGACCAGGTCACGCGTTACCAGGAGGACGTGCACACGCCGACCGAGGTGGCCGATCCGCAGGCGTTCCCGCCCCGGGTGGTCAAGAGCTACCCGGGCGCGCCGCGGCATCCGCTGCCCTGGCCGCCGGAGCGCGCCGGGCACCGGCTCGGCCGGCTGCTCGCCGACCTCGGCGGCATCACCCGCGCGCAGTGGCTGACGCCGCTGGACATGCTGCCCTTCACCGACGGTTTCGAGGCCATCCCCGACGACGACCCGTTGCAGTGGCTGGTGACCAGGCGTCCGACACCGTCGGGCGGCGCCCGCTACAGCGCCGAGTGGTACGTGATCGCGGGCCCCGACTCCGAGGTGCCGACCGGCGTCCACTACTACGATCCGGCCCGCCACGACCTGGTGCGTCTGCGCGCGGGCGACTACCGCGCCCAGGTCGCCTCCCGGCCGGCCGCGACGGTGCTCGTGCAGACCAACGTGTTCTGGCGGCTGGCCGCCAAGTACGGCGAGATGTACTACCGGCTCGCCTGTCTGGAGGCCGGCATCCAGGTGGCGCAGGCGCTGGCGGTCACCGGCGAGCAGGAGGCCACGGCCCGGCTCTGCTTCCCCGACGCCGACCTCACTGAACTTCTGGGCCTCGACCCACGTGAAGAGGGAGTGCACGCACTCGTCGAACTGCTCCCGCCGACGCCGCCCGCCGTGCGCGGCCCCTCGCTCGCCGCCTTCCCACGCGCCCACGGCGCGCACGCCGCCGTCCTCGCACAGAGCCGTCCCGGCCCCGAGCCGCTGCCGGCCTCCCCGGTGGGGGACGGCAAACGGGTCAGCCTGCCGCTGGCCGCACCCGACCTGCGGGCCGGCACCCTGACCCGGCACGCGGCCATGCGCGGCTTCAACGGCGACCCGATGTCGCCCGGCGCGCTGGCCACCGTCCTCGCCGCCTACGGACAGCAGGCGCGCTGGGACCTGCCGGCCGGTCTGGTCGAGTTCTACTGCGTCGTCGCCGACGTGACCGGCGTCCCGTCCGGGGCCTACCGCTACCTCCCCGACGAGCACCAGCTGGAGCTGGTCGCCGAGGGCGACCCCCGGCAGCGGCTGCGCGAGGCCGCACTGGCCGCACTGACCCAACAGGGCGCGCGAACCGCGAACCTGTGGCTGCTGCCGGTGGGCGACGCGGAGGCCGCCGAGGCGCGGTTCGGTGCCCGCTGGTACCGGGTGCAGCAGGCCGCCGCCGGCGCCGCGCTGCACCGGGCCTGCCTGGCCGCCGCTTCGATCGACGTGGCGAGCCGGATCCAGAACGACGTGCTCACGCACCTGTTGGACCAGTGGTTCGGCCTGGAGGGGCGCAAGCGGAGCCTGCTGATGGCCCAGCTGGGCACCGAGCACCCGGCCGGGCTGCGCCCCGAGTTCCGGCTGACGTGGTGAGGGAGGGGCGCGTGAGCGAGCGGAGGGAGTCAACCATCAAGAGGTGCGCGTTTCGCGAAGCGACCGCCGAGCGGTGGGGGTACCCGCCCCCGGCCTGGCGGCCGGGAGGTGCCCCCAGGCCGCGGGCCGGGGGAGAGGTGGGCGCGTGAGTGAGACGGTACTCGGCGACGGCCTGCTGGCCGACGCCATCGCCAGGCGTCCGCCGTCGCTTCTGGTGGTGGCGCACGACGGGTGGGACACCGGCGACTGGGCCGCAGCCCACGACCGGGGCGAGCCCTGGCTGCCGGTGTGGACCGAGCTCGACCGGGTCGTGATCGGCCCGATCGTCCGGCCCGGCGAGCCCGGCTGCGCGTGGTGCGTGCAGACCTGGCGGTCCGCCGCGCCCCGCCGCGACCAGTGGACCGCCGAACTGCGCAAGGACGAGCGGATCGCGCAGCGGCCCTCGCTCTGGCTGTCCTCCTTCGCCGCCGAGACCGTGCGCGAACTGCTGGACACCGGCGCGGCCGCGGACTGCTGCTGGTACCTGGGCCTGCGGGACCTCTCCCTCGCCCGGCACTCGTTCCTGCCCGACCCGCTGTGCCGGGTCTGCGGGGCGCTGCCGGAGGACACCGCCGCCCTGGCCACGATCACCCCGCGGTCGCGGCCCAAGCCGCGGCGCGGGGCCACCAGGGTCCGCGACCTGTCCGAGTCCGAGCTGACCGGCCGGTACGTGGATGCCGAGACCGGCGTGGTCGCCCCGCCGACCGGCATGCGGGACGCACGGTTCCCGCTGGCCGAGGCGGTTCTGGCCGAGTACGGCTACCGCGGCGAGGCGGGCTGGGGGCGCGGCCGCGACTACTCCTCCTGCCGGGTCACCGCGGTCGCCGAGGCGATGGAACGCCTGGGCGGCCAGTGGCCCTGGGGCAAGCGCACCACGGTGCGCGGCAGCTACGCCGAGCTCGCGGACGACGCCCTCGACCCGCGCACGCTCGGCCTGTTCCCGCCGGAGCGCCACCCGGACCCGGACCGCCGCTACCAGCCGTTCACCGAGGACGCGGTGGTGTCCTGGGTGTGGGGGTACTCGTTCGGCCTCGGCCGGCCGGTGCTCGTCCCGGAGAGCCACGCCTACTATCGGACGACCTGGCAGCCGGGGGCCGAGGCGGACAAGCCCTTCACCTTCGAGATCTCCAACGGCTGCGCGCTCGGCGGCTGCCTGGAGGAGGCGATCCTGCACGGCATCCTGGAGGTCGTCGAGCGCGACGCCTTCCTGATGACCTGGTACGCCAGGATGCCCGTGCCCGAGGTCGACCTGGCCCGCGCGCCCGACCCGCGCATCGGGCTGGTCGTCGAACGCCTGGAACGGACCGGCTACCGGGTGCGGGTCTTCGACACGACCCTGGCCGAGGCGATCCCGGCGTTCTGGGTGCTGGCACAGGACACCAGCGGCGACGCCGCGCGGCCCCAGGTCGTCTGCACCAGCGGATCGGCCCTGGAGCCGGTCGCCGCCGTGCTCAGCGCCCTCGGCGAGCTCGCGCCCATCGTCGAACAGGAGCTGCGCCGCTACCCCGACGAGGCCGAGCGGGCCCGGCGGATGGCGGCCGATCCCGAGCTGGTGCGCGTGATGACCGACCATGCGCTGTGCAGCGCGACCCCGGAGGCCTTCGACCGCTTCTCCTTCCTGCTCTCCGGCCCCGACCGCACCATCGGATGGGACCGCCTGGGCCGCGGCCCCTGGCCGCACCACGCCGACCTGCGGGACGACCTGACCGAGGCCGTCGGCCGGATGCTGGCGGGCGGCATGGACGTGGTGGTCGTCGACCAGACCTCGCCGCTGCACCGGGCCACCGGCCTGCACTGCGTGAAGGTCATCGCGCCCGGCGCGCTGCCGATGACCTTCGGTCACCGCAACCGGCGGATCACCGGCCTGCCCCGGCTGCGAGAGGTGCCGTACCGACTCGGCCACGCGCCGTACCCGCTCACCGACGCCGACCTCAACCCCCACCCCCACCCGTTCCCATGAGCAACCATCACCCCACCACCGTCGCCCCGACCTTCGGGGTCCGGGTCGCGGGCCTGCCGGCGAACGTGACCGAGCGACTGGTCGACAAGCGGCTGCGCCACGCGCTGCTGGCGACGGCGCGCACGGCCACCGAACTCAACACCCGCGCGGCCGCGCTGTCCGACCGCTGCCACGCGGTGATCGGAGCGCTCCCGGACCAGGCCGCCAAGCCGAAGCTGGTCGCGCTGCGGCGCAGCGTGCACCAGCTGCGGGACACCTCTCGGCTGCTGGCCGATCCGCTGGTCGCCGCCGCCCTCGGCGACGAACTGGCCGCCGATGTCGCCAAGTTCGGGCACAGCGTGGGCCGGTACCGGGCCGAGCGCGCGGAGCTGCCGACGCTGCTGGCCGAGGCGGAGCGGACCGTGGCCGCCGCCCTGCGGGAGATCGGCGCCGATCCCCGCTTCGACCAGGGCCTCGCCCATGCCAGCCCCACCCTGCGCGAGGTGCTGCGGCGCAGGCCGGGCCGGGGGGAGCTGATCCGGCTGGCCGTCTACGTCGCCCGGGCCGCCGTGAAGACCAGCCCGTTCAGCACCTTCACCGCGAGCGGCCTGGGCCGCTTCGTCCCGGACGGTCCGGCGCTGCGCTGGACCGCGACCGCGCCGGCCCGGTCGGTCGTCGAGCTCGACCTCGCGGCGCTGGTCCCGCTGGCCGCGGAACGGACCGGGGCGGCCAGGACACGGGTCGGCGTCAATCCGAGCGCGCGGGTGGTGTCGGGCGCCGTCCAGTTCCTCGGCCCGGCGCCGCGGGAGGAACTGCTCAGTCTGCCGCTGACCGCGTCGTTGCGGCACTGCCTGCGGGCCGCCGCCGCCCGGCCGACCCTCGCCGAGCTGACCGCCGGACTTCCCGCGCCGCCGGAACAGGCCGCCGGGTATCTGCGCTCGCTGCTGGCAGCCGGACTGCTGTCGGCCCGGCCCGATCTCGACGAGCACGGCCCGGACCCGCTCGGCCAGTTGACGCGGCGCGCGCCCGAGCTGGCTCCGGTCCGGGAGGCGCTGCGCGCCTACGCGCACGCCGACGGATCCGAGCGGGCGGCGCTCGGGGCGACGCTGTCCGAACGCCTCGTGCCGCTCGGCGTCGCCGGCAGGCTGCGGGACGTGGTGACCGAGCAGTCGGTCATCCCCGGCGTGGTGGTCGAGGCGGGTCTGCCGTCGTGGCGAGCGGCCCTCGACGATCTGTCCCTCGCCTGCCGGCTGCTGGCCGTCTTCGACCACACGCTGCCGTTCAAGCTGGCCGTCGCCTCGTTCATCAGGGAGCGGTTCGGAACGCGGACGCCGGTGCCGTTCGACCGGTTCTATGCCGAGCTGGTGCGGGGCGGCCGTGAGGCGATGCGCCTGCACCCGGCCGCCGTCGCCTTCGCCGCGACCGGGCTGACCGAGACCCTGGCCGCCAGCCCAATCACGGAGGTGCGCCGACTGGTCGGCCTGATCGGCGAGGTCCGGCGTTCGCTGCCGGACCGGCGGCGGATCGCCCAGGTGCTGGACGCGCTACCGGCCTGGGTGCGCCCGGTGGGGTCGGTCGCGGTCTACGCCCAGTACGACGGCGGGCAGTTGGTCGTCAACGCGGTCAACTCCGGCTTCGGCCGCGGCCGGTCCCAGCTGCGCCGGTTGCTGAGCGCCGTCGGCGAGGATCCGCTCCCGGTCGCGGCGGTGTATCCGGGTGGGGCGAGGTACGCCGAGTTCGCGCAGACCCTGGCCACTTCGCTCAACCAGCGCGAGTTCGCCCTGCCGGAGCGCCTCGACTACCCGCCGCCCGCCCGGCTGACCGTCGGCGTGGGAGCGGATGGTCTGCCGGTCCTGCTCGACGACGGAACGGCCGTCCGCCCCGTCCACGGCGGGCTCTCCTACGAGCGACAGCTCCCCCCGGTGATGGCCCTGCTGGTGGAGGCGTTCGGTGAGAACCCGATCCTGCTGCGGCCCGACCAGCCGTTGCAGCACGACGCGGCCGCGGGGACCGCGACGGGCCGGGTCCTGCACGCGCCGCGGCTCGACGTCGGGCGCGTGGTGCTCAGGCGGGCCGCCTGGGTGGCCCAGCCGGGGACCCTGCCGCGCCGTGCGGCCGGCCAGTCCGACGCGGACTTCCTGCTCCTGCTGGCGGCCTGGCTGACCGAACACGGCATCCCACCCCGGTTCTTCGCCTCCGTGCTGCGGCTCGGCGACGGCTCGGCGGGCTCACTCGCCCGCGACCGGGCCCGAAAACCGCTGCTGGTCGACATCGGCTCGCCGCCGCTGGTGCTGGCCTTCGAGAGGCTGGCCGCCGATCCTGCCGCAGCGGCGGTCCTCTCCGAGGTCGTGCCGGAGCCGGAGACGGCGCTCACCGACCAGGCGGGCCTGCCGCGGGTGACCGAATTCCTGATCGAGCTGAACTGTCAAGGAGAGGGACGATGACGCAGTCCTCCTGGCGCACCGTGAACGTCTACCATCACGACGGCGACCGGACCGACCTGCTGCTCGACGCGGTGCGCCCGTTCCTTCGCGCCGTGGCCCCCGCGGCCTCCCGGGTCTGGTTCCAGCCGCACTGGCGGCGCGGGCCGCACGTGCGCATCCCGATCCAGGCGAGCGCCGAGACCTTCGACACCGTGGTCGCTCCGGCCGTGGTGGACATCCTCGGCGCGTATCTGCGGGCGCACCCGTCCACGGCGGTGCTCGACGAGCAGGCCGCGCTGGAGCAGCATCGGCGGCTCGCCCGGTACGAGCGCGAACAGGGGCCGTTGACCCCGTGGGCGGCCAACAACTCCGTCGAGGTCGAGCCCTTCGACCGGCGGCTGTCCGTCCTCGGCGGGCAGGCCGCGGCCGACCTGCTCGCCGACTACTACGTGGACACCAACGACGCCGTCTTCGCCGTCCTGGACCGGGTCCGCGGCGGCGGCTCGAGGATGGCGCTCGCGGTCGACCTGTTCATCGCGGCGGCGCACCGGTTCCTGCCGCCGGTGACCTACGGCTACCTCTCCTACCGCGGACACGCCGACGCCTTCCTGGCCAAACACCCCGACGGTCTGCGCGAGCGGTTCGACCGGGTCTACGAGGCCAACGCGGAGCGCTTCAGGCAACGGGTCGTCACCATCACCGCGACGGCCGACTACCACGAGGTGCTGCCGTTCGGCAGTCTGCTCGACACCCTGCTGCGCTACCGCAACCAGGCCGACGAGCTGATCCGGGCCGGGGAGCTGGCGCTCGACACCGACGCGAACGGCCGACCGGAGGAGTGGGGTTCGAGCTGGAGCGCCTGGTCCGAGCGCAGCCCGTTCCACCGGACGCTCGGCGGCCACCGGGGGGCGGCCGACCAACTCGGCGGCTGGAACACCTTCCAGCAGTACCGGGTCGTCCTCAACTGGCTGTATCTGAACATGTACCGGATCGGCATCGGCGAGCTGGAGCGCAACCTGGTCTGCCACGTGGTCTCCCGGGCCGTCGAGGACGTGAACGGGGTGACCGCGATGGACAGGATCCAGGACCTGATCGGCTTCGTCGACAGCGGCGGTCGTTTGTAGCCGGACCGCAGGGGAGGGGAGCGCGAGATGAACCACGCCGTCACCGTCACCGACCTGGTCAAGCGCTACCATCCGCAGGCGCCGCCCGTTGTCGACGGTCTGAGCTTCACCGTCGTGAAGGGTGAGGTCTTCGGCCTGCTCGGCCCGAACGGGGCGGGAAAGTCCACCACCGTCGGCGTGCTGACCACGCGGATCCTGCCGACCTCGGGACGCTGCCTGGTCCTCGGCACGGATGTGGTGGCCCACCCCGGCGCGGCGAAACGCCTGCTGGCCGTGGTGCCGCAGCGTCAGAACCTCGACCGCTCACCGGATGTGCGACAGAACCTGCTCTTCCACTGCCCTGCGGACCGATGTCCTGGTGCTGCTCCTCGCGCTGCTGGTCGCCGCAGCAGTCGGCATCAGGGGGTTCATGTCCCGCGCGATCGGCTGAGAAGCCTTGCAACACAGCAATGTTGTTCAATATGACCATATATAACTGAATACCGGCCAGATGTGGCATGCTCATGTTTCCGGCACACTTCCTGCTGTGTGCCGCGCATGTGAGGGGGAGCACCATGGCCACTTCCGAGGCCGGCGCCGCCGTCAACGGCGCCCGTCGACCCAATGACGACCCGAGCCGCCCGATCCTCGAGCAGATCGCCGACAAGTGGTCGATGACCGTACTGACGGTCCTCAACGAGCCCAAGCGGTTCAACGAAATCAAGCGTCAGCTGGAGGGGGTGACCCAGCGGGTGCTGACCCAGACTCTGCGCCGCTTGGAGCGCAACGGGATGATCAGGCGTCGGGTGCTGCCGACCTCGCCGGTCGGGGTCGAGTACTCGCTGACCCGGCTCGGCGAATCCCTGCGGGAGCCGTTCAGCCGGCTGCACACCTGGGCCGTCGACAACACGGACGAGATCCGGGCGCACCAGAGGGAGTACGACCGGCGGACGCTCGACTACGGAACCCCCCTGTCCCCGGCGGCCGCCTCGGCTCCCCCGGGCGGGTCCCCCAAGGGGCAGCCCTCAAGGCTATGACTGCCGCGTGGCGCAGGGGGCGTCGGCGCCGTCCGCGCCTTCGGCCGAGAATGACGGACGCACCGTCAAAAAATCAGGACAGCAGGGATGGCGGGTGCGCGTAGCATCGGGCATGGACACCACGCAGTCGCCCCCGTCACCCTCTTCCGGCGTTCCCGGGAAGCCCACCCTCGCCGGTCTCGAAGCGGCCTGGGCAGCCCGATGGCAGGCCGCCGGGACGTACGCGTTCGACCGGACCAGGACGCGCGAGCAGGTCTTCTCCATCGACACCCCGCCGCCCACCGTGAGCGGCTCCCTCCACGTCGGCCACGTCTTCTCGTACACCCATCCCGACATCATCGCCCGCTACCAGCGCATGCGCGGCAAAGAGGTCTTCTACCCCATGGGCTGGGACGACAACGGCCTGCCCACCGAGCGCCGCGTCCAGAACCACTACGGCGTCCGCTGCGACCCCACCCTGCCCTACGACCCCGACTTCACCCCGCCCGAGCACCCCGGCAAGGACCAGATCCCCATCCCGCGCGGGAACTTCATCGAACTGTGCGAACGGCTGACCGCAGAGGACGAGAAGGCCTTCGAGGACCTCTGGCGGATGCTCGGCCTCTCGGTCGACTGGACGATGACGTACCAGACCATCGACCACCACGCCCGCGCCGCCTCCCAGCGGGCGTTCCTGCGCAACCTCGAACGCGGCGAGGCCTACCTCGCCGAAGCCCCGACACTCTGGGACACCACCTTCCGCACGGCCGTCGCGCAGGCCGAACTCGAAGACCGCGAACGACCCGGCGCCTACCACCACCTGCTGTTCACCAAGCCCGACGGCGAACACCTGACCATCGCCACCACCCGACCCGAGCTGCTCCCGGCGTGCGTGGCCCTGGTCGCGCACCCCGAGGACGAGCGGTACGTCCCGCTGTTCGGCACGAACGTCCGCACGCCGGTCTTCGGCGTCGAGGTCCCCGTCGTCGCGCACCGCCTGGCCGATCCGGAGAAGGGCACCGGCATCGCCATGGTGTGCACGTTCGGCGACACCACCGACGTCACCTGGTGGCGCGAGCTGCAGCTCGACACCCGGCCGGTCATCGGCCGCGACGGCAGGTTCCTCACCGACCCGCCCCACGGCGTCGACTCCGACCAGGCCCGCCGGGCGTACGCCCAACTCGCCGGAGCCACCCCGCACACCGCCCGCCAGCGACTGGTCGAGATGCTCCGCGAACGCGGCGAGATGCACGGCGAGCCGGTCCACATCTCCCACCCCGTGAAGTTCTACGAGAAGGGCGACAAGCCCCTCGAGATCGTCACGACCCGGCAGTGGTACCTCCGCAACGGCGGCCGGGACGAGCGGCTCCGCAACGAGCTGTTGGCGCGCGGGAAGGAACTCGCCTGGCACCCCGAGTGGATGCAGGCCCGGTACGACGACTGGGTCTCCGGCCTCAACGGTGACTGGCTGATCAGCCGGCAGCGGTTCTTCGGCGTCCCCCTGCCGCTCTGGTACCCGCTGGACCACGACGGACAGCCGGTCCACGGCACCCCGATCACCCCGCCCGAGTCGGCCCTGCCGGTCGACCCCGCCGTCGACACCGCCCCCGGCTACGCCGAGGAACAGCGGGGCGTCGCCGGCGGATTCACGGCGGACCCCGACGTCATGGACACCTGGGCGACATCCTCCCTCACCCCGCAGATCGCCGGACGCTGGGGCCGTGACGACGACCTGTTCGCCCGCGTCTTCCCCATGGACCTCCGCCCGCAGGCCCACGAGATCATCCGTACCTGGCTGTTCTCCACCGTCGTCCGCGCGCACTCCGAGCACCACACGCTGCCGTTCCGGGGCGCGCTGCTCTCCGGGTGGATCCTCGACCCGGACCGCAAGAAGATGTCCAAGTCCAAGGGCAACGTCGTCACCCCGGCCGGACTGCTGACCGAGCACGGCAGCGACGCGGTCCGGTACTGGGCCGCGCGCGGACGCCCGGGTACGGACACGGCCTTCGACGTCACGCAGATGAAGATCGGCCGCCGCCTCGCGACGAAGATCCTCAACGCATCCCGGTTCGTCGCGGGGATCCCCGCTCCCGCCGCCGGCGCCGCCCCGACCGAGCCCGTCGACAAGGCGCTGATCGCCGAACTCGCCCACGTCACCCGACAGGTCACCGCCGCACTCGACGAGCTCGAGTACACCCGCGCGCTCGAAGGTGCCGAGCGGTTCTTCTGGCGGCTCTGCGACGACTACCTGGAACTCGTCAAGTCCCGCGCCTACGCCGAAGCGGGCCACAGCCAGGAGGCCGCGGACTCCGCGCGAGCGACCCTCGCTCTCGCCGTGAGCACCGTGCTGCGCCTCTTCGCACCGTTCCTTCCGTTCGTCACGGAGGAAGTCTGGTCGTGGCACAACGACGGCTCCGTCCACCGCGCCGAGTGGCCGGACGCCGACGCGCTCGACAGGACCGCCGAAGGCGGGACCCGGACGCTGCTGGACACCGCGGGCGACGTCCTCACCGCCATTCGAAAGGCCAAGTCCGAGGCACAGCTCTCGATGCGTGCTGACGTCCGGGCCGTCACCGTCACCGGCACAGCCGCCGCGGTCGCCGCGCTCGCCCTGATCGCCGACGACATCCGCGCGGCCGGACACATCGGCGACCTGCACACCACAGTCGGCTCGGACGCCGCAGCCGAGCTGCAGATCGACGTGAAGATCTGATCCGTCCGACGCCCGCAGTCCGCGTGCTGACACGGGCCCGCTGTGGCCCCTCACCGGGGCCGCAGCGGCGGCTCTCCGTCCGGGGTGCGGCGACCCACGGGCGAGGCGTCCACGCGACAGACGGCCCGCGCTCCGCCCGCCTGCCCCGTTCCGGTCGCGGTAGGCCGGCGGTGCGGTTCCGCCCGCCCCTGCGGCGTGGTGCCGTGACGGCGGAGCCGGGCAGCCTGAAACGGCGCCGCGCCCGGCTTCCGCACGTGAGGCCGGTAACACCGGCCGGACCGTCTCCTACGGCCAGTCGTAGTCACGACCTCCCTGGTCGGGGCGTTGCTGGGACGCTCACGCGGCGGCCCCCTACGGTGCGTGGTCGTACCGAGGGGCCTTGGGTCCTGGTGCGGGCCCCGCTAAGAATGAGTCCGTCCTACCTTGCCGCCCGCGCCACCAGCAGGCGGTATCCCCCATGTGGGCCCGGGGTCCGCTTTGCCGCGATCCCGGCTCCGGCCCGGGCCGCGCGATCCCAGCCCGCGGAAGAAGGTGCCTGATGCCCAGCCACGTGCTGCCCGCCGTGCCGGCGCTCCACCCGTTGCTTCTGGTGGTCGGCCACGTCCAGGCCTTCCTGGACTACTTCGCGGGCGTCTTCACGCTGCTGTCGCTGACCGTGGTGGTGGTGTGCGGCCTGGTTGCCACCGACCGGCTGCTGCTGACGCCGCGGCTGCGGGTGGCCGTGCAGTCGGCGCACCGGGCGACGGCCGTCGCGGCCCTCGGATTCCTGGGCGTCCACATCGCGGTCAAGGTCGCCGAGCGGCACGCCGGCCCGTGGGCCGTGGCGGTCCCCTTCACCGGCGGTACCGGCGTCGAGGTCGCCCTGGGCACCGTGGCTGCGGACCTGATGGTGCTGGTGGCGGCCACCGGCGCGATGCGCGGACGGTTCGCGGGCAGTCGCCACGCCTGGCTGTGGCGGGTTCTGCATTCCACCGCGTACGCCTGCTGGCCGGTCGCCCTGGCCCACGGGCTGACCGCGGGGAGACCGGCACACGCCTGGGTGTGGTGGGGCTACGGGCTGTGCGCGGCGGTGGTGGCCCTCGCGCTGCTGGTACGCACCCTCGCCGCCGTGAGCCGGCGACGAGCGGTCGGCCTGCACCGGCGCGGCGCGCGCGCCCGTCGTCCCGCCACCCCGCGCGCGACCACCCTCGCCGAGGTTGCCGCACGGTCCTCCCAGGCGGACACCGGTGCCCGTCCCCTGGCCCGACCGGGCCTGTCCGCGGCCGGTTCCTCCGCCGTGAGCCGACTGCCGCGCCAGCCCAGGCACGCCGGACCGCCCGCGGCCGGCTTGCTGCGCCTGGCCCGGCCGGGCGGTGGCCGATGAGCCCGGTGCCCGCTCTGCCCGAGGTGCGCTGGCTGGCCCCCGCCCGGCTCACGGCCGGCCTGGACCGCAGACGGCGACTGGACCTCGCGGCGCACAGGTCCGTCCACCCGCTGCCGCCGTACCCGTCCCGGGACGACCTGCTCGCGCTGGCCGAGAGCGTGGACCTGCGGGGCCGCGGCGGCGCCGGATTCCCGTTCGCGCGCAAGGCCCGCGCCACGGTCGCGGCGTCCGACCGCTCCGGCGTGCGCCCCGTCGTCGTGGTCAACGGCGCCGAGGGCGAGCCGCCCAGCGCCAAGGACGCGATGCTGCTCGCCCGTGTGCCGCATCTCGTCCTGGACGGCGCGTGCGTGGCGGCGGCCGCGTTCGGCGCGGAGGAGCTCGTGATCGGCGTCGCGGCGGGCGGCCCCGGCGAGGGCTCCGTCACCGCCGCGCTCGCCGAACGCGAGAACGACCTGCCGTGCCCGGCCCGCCTGGTGTGCCTGCCCGAGCGGTTCGTCTCCGGCGAATCCAGTGCGCTGATCCGCGGTGTGAACGGCCTTGCGGTCTCGCCGGGCACGGTGAGGGCCCGCGCTGCCGAGGGCGGGCCGGGCGGTGTCCGGCGGCGTCCCACGCTGCTGTCCAACGCCGAGACGTGGGCCCAGCTCGCGCTGGTCGCCCGGCTCGGCGCCGCCGGGTACGCGGCGGTCGGCAGTGCCGCGGAACCCGGCACCGTGCTGCTCACGGTCAACCGACCAGCGGCCGGCCCCTTGGTGGTCGAGGTCCCGGCCGGGACGGCCATGGGACCGGTGCTGGACGCCTGCGGTACCCCCGTAGGCGAGGGCGTGCTCGTCGGCGGTTACCACGGGGCGTGGCTGCCCGGGCGGGACGCCGTCGGCGCCCCGCTGTCCCGGGCCGGTTTGGCGGGGCTCGGCGGCACCTTCGGCGCCGGGGCGGTCGTCGCACTTCCCGGGGACACCTGTCCGCTCGGCGAGATCGCCCGGGTCGCGGCCTGGCTGGCGGGTGAGTCCGCCGGACAGTGCGGACCCTGCCAGCGGGGACTGCCCGACGCCGCCGACGCGCTGGCGGCCCTGGCCGCCGGCGCCGCCGGGCCCGCCGCCCTGGCGCAGGTCCGCAGCGCCCTCGGGGCGGCGCAGGGCGGTGGCGCCTGCTCGCACCCGGACGGTACGGCCCGCTTCGTCCTGACCGCGCTCGACGTCTTCGCGGAGGATGTGGCCGCCCACGTCTCCGGGCCCGGGTGTCGCCGGCCGACGCTCGGGGTGCTGCCGCTCCCCGGCGAGAGCGGGCCGCGACTGGAGGTGGACTGGTCCCGGTGCACAGGGCACGGCCTGTGTGCCGTCGTGGCGCCCGGGCTGGTCCGACTCGGCCCGCACGGCTACCCCGCGTCGACCTCGATGCCCGTCGCGCCATGGCAGCGGCACGCCGCGCGCCGGGCGGTGAGCCAGTGCCCCGCTCTGGCGCTGCGGCTGGACCGGCGGGGCTGACGGGTCCGTCCGGCCATGCGTCGCGGCAGCCCCGTGCGGGTTTCTCGAACCGATCTTGGTGGGGCGAGAATGGGGGCGCGATTCGAGTCGAAAGGAAGCAGATGCCCAGAATCCCGGTGGAGGTCGACACCCCGGACATCATGGTCGATCTGGACGTGCTGGAGCGGAACATCGAGCGCATGGCGGCCGCGCTGCGGGCCAAGGGCCTGGGGCTGCGCCCGCACGCCAAGACCCACAAGATGCCGGAGGTCGCCGCGCGGCAGCTCGCGGCGGGGGCAGCCGGGCTGACGGTGGCGACCATCGGGGAGGCCGAGGTCTTCGTCGAGCACGGCGCCACCGACCTCTTCATCGCCTATCCGCTCTGGATCGGGCCCCGGCAGGCGGAACGGCTGCGCCGAATCGTCACCAGGGCCAGGATCGCGATCGGGACGGACTCCGTCGAAGCGGCCGAGGCGGCGGGCCGCCACCTCGGGGACGCGGCCGGCGAGATCGAGGTCCTGGTGGAGATCGACAGTGGCCACCACCGCAGCGGTGTCAGCCCGGCGCAGGCCGTGGAGGTGGCCCGGGCGGCGGCCCGTGCCGGGCTCCGGGTCGGGGGAGTGTTCACCTTCCCGGGCCACGGCTACGCGCCGCAGATGCCCGCGAAGGCGGCCGCGGAGGAGGAGCAGGCGCTCGGGGAGGCCGTCGACGTGCTGGCCGCCGCGGGCTTCGAGGTCACGCGGGTGAGCGGCGGCTCCACGCCCACCGCGGAGCTGACCGGAACCTCGGCGATCACCGAGGCACGGCCGGGCGTCTACGTCTTCGGCGACGCCCAACAGTTCGAACTCGGCCGGTGCTCCATCGAGGACATCGCGCTGACGGTCGCGGCGACCGTCGTCAGCCGGCACGAAGGGGACGGCGCCACACCCCGACGGGTGATCCTGGACGCGGGCAGCAAGGTCCTCGGCGGCGACCGGCCCGCATGGGCGACGGGCTTCGGCCGGCTCATGGACCACCCCGAAGCCCGCATCACGGCGCTGTCCGAGCACCACGCCACCGTGGTCTGGCCCGCCGATGGCGACCTTCCCGCGCTCGGCGCGCGGCTGCGCGTGATTCCCAACCACGTCTGCGTCGCGGTGAACCTCGTCGACGACGTCGCCGTGGTCAGCGGCGGCAAGCTCGTGGACCGCTGGCGGGTGGCCGCACGCGGCAGGAACGCCTGACCGAGGCCCCGTCCGCGGTGCGGATCGATCGATCCCACGGGATCGGACGTCCGGCCCGGGACGAGGGTATCGGCCTTCGCCGCTCGACCGGCCGGTGCGTCGTGGGGGGGGGCTCGCACCGCCACGCTGCTGCTGAACGCGGTCACCGCGCGGCTGTCCCTCGACGCACTCGCCCTGGCCCCGGGCGGGCAACTCGTCGTCGTGGGGCCGCCGGAGCGGTCGGCGGCTTCGCCGTCGAACTGGCCAGGACCGACGGGCTCACCGTGGTCGCCCACGCCGCCGTCGACTTCGTCCGCGTCGAGGACGGCCTCCTGGCGGAGCACCGGGACGTGATCGAAGACGAGGCCACCCGTGAGCAGTCCGCCAGCGGCCTGCCGATGTACGGCGCTTCCCCGAGGACCGCTGACCTCCACCCCCACCGGGCGCGGACCGCGAGCCGCCGTTCGCGCGAACCGGGCAGATGGTGGCTACCGTGAAGGCACGACCACAAGAGGAAATCCCATGATCCCTGAGAGCGCCTTCAGCCCGCTCGTACCGCCCAGTGGCACGGGCTGCGTCGAGTGCGACGCAGCCGGTGGCTGGTGGGTCCATCTACGACGGTGCGTCCTGTGCGGCCACATCGGTTGCTGCGACGACTCCCTCGCGAAGCACGCCACCGCCCACGCCAAGGCGGCAGGCCACCCGGTCATCCGCAGCTTCGAACCGGACGAGACGTGGTTCTGGAACTACGACACATCCGAGTACTTCGAGACCGGGCCCGAGCTGGCGCCACCGCAGAGTCATCCGGTCGACCAGTCCGTTCCCGGTCCCGCCAGCCGGGTCCCTGCCGACTGGGAGGACCTGCTCGGCGCCCCCTGACCGGCATGCACCTGGAGGCCCGGTCCGGCTCCACCCGTCCGGCGACACGTCGGAGACCCGGCTGGACAACCTCGGACGCGGGATCGGCCTCATTCGGGCCCTCGGCCCCCGTTGAAGCAATGGACCGCTGATGCAATGCACCGCCCGAGGAGCTCCTGCCCCGGGCAACGGACGGCTCGCAGGCCCGGCCGGCCGCTGACGGGCCCGTTTCGGCGAGCCGATCGCCCGCCGAGGCTCCACCATGGATCGGGTAGGAGCGCGCGGCCACCGCACCCCAGCGGGCAGAGCCGTGGCAATGCGGCAACAAGACAAGGTCCTCCATGCCCGTGCACCGCGTCGGACTGGTCGTCCATCAGGGCCGCAGCGCCGCCCGCGACGCCGCGGGCGCCGTGCGCGCCTGGTGTGAGGCGCACGACGTCCCCTGCACCGAGATCGACGTCTGGTCACAGGACCGACGGCGCCGCTCCGGTCGCGAGGAGGCCCACGCCGCCGGGGACCCGGACCTGGTCGTCACCCTCGGTGGGGACGGGACCTTCCTGCGCGGCGCCCGGATCGCCGTGAAGACCGGAGCCAGCGTGCTCGGCGTCGACCTGGGGAAGGTCGGTTTCCTCACCGAGGTGCCGGCCTGCGACATCACCACCGCCCTCGACGCCGTCCACGCCGGCCACGCCCCGGTCGAGGAGCGGATGACGCTGACCATGCGCGCCTCCAGGCCGCCGGAGGTGCCCGCGGAGATGGAGGCCTTCCTCTGCTACGGACGCGGCCCCGCCCTGCCGCCACCGCAGGTGCGGCCCGAGCACACCGCGGGCGACGGCTGGGGTGTGGCCTTGGACGTCAACGCCCTCAACGACGTGGTGGTGGAGAAGCTCGCCCGGGACCGCCAGCTCAGCGCGGGCGTCTACATCTCCGGCAGGCTGCTGGCCGCCTACTCGGCCGACGCCCTCGTGGTCGCCACGCCCACCGGCTCGACCGCCTACAGCTTCGCGGCCGGCGGCCCCGTGCTCTCCCCGCACATGGACGCGGTGGTGTTCACCCCGATCGCCGCCCACATGACCTTCAACCGCACCGTCGTCGCAGCCCCCGACGAACCGATCGCGCTGCGCATCCTGCCGCACTCCGGCCGCGCCGCGGTCAGCATCGACGGCCAGCTGCGGGGAGTCATCGACCCGGGCGACTGGATCGGCGTCTACCGCGCCCCGCAACGCGTGCGGCTCATCCGCCTCCACCCCACCGACTTCTACGGCCGGCTGCGGGACCGGTTCCGACTCACCGACGCACCCGCCACCGCGACTGACGGGGAGTTCGCCCCGTTCTTCCGCCCCGACTCCGCGGTACCCCCGGACCTGGCGGACCTGCGCCTGCCACCTCCCACCGCGGCCCGCTGAACGCTTCCGGGCCGCGCGGGCCGGGACCGTCGCCGACCGCGCGTTGATCGCTTGTCTACCACGGACTCCTACGGTCGGGCCTTCGGCACGTTCCGCACCGCTCAGAAGGATTCCCATGATCGACCCGGCCGCGTCCTCGCGCGGTGACACACCCTGGATCGGCGACGATCCGCGGTTCACCGAGTTGCGCGCCACCTGCCGCAGGTTCGTGTTCCCGGTGACGGCGGCGTTCCTGCTCCGGTTCCTGGCGTACGTACTCTGCTCGGCCTATCCCCGCGGCTTCATGGCGGCCAAGGTCGTCGGGAACGTCAACGTGGCCCTGGTCTTCGGACTGCTGCAGTTCGTCTCGACCTTCGGCATCGCCCTGGTCCACGGCCGGTTCGCCGCTCGGCGGCTGGACCCGCCGGCCGCGGCCCTGCGGAGCGTGGCGGGGGGAGGGCGGTCTGGGGAGGGCGGTCGTCGTCGCTGCCCGCGCCTGGTGCATGATGGCCGCGATCACTTGGGGGGTGTCATGGCGCTGTTCTCGCCGAAGTGCCCGGTCGGGCCGGACGAACGGGTCTGGATAGAGGAGTCCATGGCCTGGCTGACAGCCGAGTTCGGCCGTGACGTGCTGAACCGCGCTCCGGTCCTGCCGACCGCCGAGTTCTTCCCGGGACGGTACGAGGGCTCCGACGAGGACATCCGGAGCGTGATCGCCCAGCTCTGCGGATACCTGGACGTGGCGCCCAACCGCCTGACGATCGAGATCGAGCCGGACGACGGCGAGCGGGCCATGGTGGCCGACCTCCACCTTGCCTACAAGTCCCGCTCCGCCGCCGGGCACTACCGGCGCGAGAACGGGCGCCCCGTGATCGCCATCGACCAGCGTCAAGCCGCCCGTCCGGTCGCCCTGGTCGCCACCATCGCCCACGAGCTCGGCCATGTCCGCCTCCTCGACGAGCAGCGCATCTCCACGGACCGGCGCGACCACGAACCACTCACCGACCTGCTGACGGTCCATTTCGGCCTCGGCATCTTCACCGCCAACTCCGCCTTCAACTTCAGCCAGAGCAACAAGGGCTGGTCGTACTCACGGTTCGGCTACCTGACCGAGCAGATGCTCGGCTACGCGCTGGCCTGCTACGCCCACCAGCGTGGCGAGACCAAGCCCGGCTGGGCCCGCCATCTGGCCACCAACCCACGGGCCTACCTCAAGCAGGGCCTTCGCTACCTGGGCGAGAACCCGCCGAGCATGTGACGGAGCGGGAGCCCGTCGGACGCCTTGATCCACCTCGGCGCCGATGAGCCTGTGCCGTCGCAGCGTGCCCAGGTGGACCGGTGGGAGATCACGCCCCCACGGCCACCCGGGCGACCTCCCGCAGGACCAGGAGCAGCAGTTGCTCGTACGCCGTCAGCGGGCGGGCCAGGGTCGAGCCGGCCGTCACGGTTCGGCGCTCGGGTGCTGGGTGGATCCGCAGCTCGGCCAGTACGCCGTGCCGGAGCTCGAGTCGCACGGATCGGCGCGCCACCAGCCCCACCCCCAGGCCGATCCGCACCGCCTCCTTGATGCCTTCGGTGCCCCACAGGTCGAGCGTCCGGGCGCCGGACAGCTCCCAGCCGTGCAGGAGGTCCGTCAGCTGACGGCGCGTCTGTGATCCCGTCTCGCGCAGCAGGAAGGTTTCGTCCGACAGATCGGCGGGGGCGATCTCCCGCCCCGCCAGTGGATGGTCGGCCGGGCAGATGAGCAGCATGTCGTCGCCGGCGAGGCGTTCCGACCGGTAGCGCCCGGGAGGCAAGGGGCTGCCGCTCAGCGCGACGCCGATCCGACCCTCCTCCAGCGCCTGTGCCAGCTGGTCGGCGCTGCTGACGACGAGGCTGAACCGGACACCGGGTGCCCGTTGCCGTAGTTCGAGCAGGACGGACGGCAGCAGGTGTCCGCTGATCGTGCTCGTGCTGCCGATCACCAGCGGGTCCTCGAGCAGGAGAGCTGCGGCCTGGACGGCCGCGACGGCCTGGTCGGCCAGGGCGAGCACCTCCTTGGACTGCGCGAGCAGGACCTCGCCGGCCAGGGTCGGGCGGATCTTCGGGCCCGAGCGGTCGACCAACTGGGTCCGCAAGGCTATTTCCAGGTTCTGCACCTGTTTCGATACGGACGACTGGCTCAGGAACAGGACCTGGCCCGCTGCCGAGAAGCCGCCGCATTCGATGACCTTGGCGAATATCGCCAGTTGATTGAGGTTCAGTCGCACATGGCCTCGCTCGCGTCCGGACGGTAGGGACACCTGGGCCGGCGCGGTGCCTTGCGGTACCGACCGGTAGGGCAATCTACCGCCTGTCGGGCTTCGCGCCACAGTGGCCTTCCGCATGGCCTCGCACATGCTGACGAATTGTCGAACAAGTGTCGGGAAAGGGGCTCTGGCGAGGCGTTGCCGCTTGCGCACGGTAAAGGATGGGCAAAGTCGCGGGACGAAACCCCGGGCTCGGCCTCTTTTCACGGTGACCGGCCCACCAGTGGCCGGCGGTTCCCGGGAGGTTCTGTGGTGCGCTGGCCGCCGAACTGTTCCGCCCGGTGGCGGTGAATCCCGGCGTGATGAGGAAGCCGATGTCATCTTCGAGGAAGAAACGCGAACCCGGAAAGGCCGTCTACGGAATTCCCCGGGCGAACAGACTTCCGCGATGGTTCGCCACCCTTCTCGTGATCGTGGCCGTGATGTTCACGGCGACGGCCCTGGCGATCCCCATCGTGCGTTCGGCGGGCTCGTACCGCACTGCGCGGGCGGACGAGTCGCCGGGGACGGTGCAGACGCCGTCCGGCCCGCTGACGCCGCTCGACCGGGACTTCGTCAAACGGGTCCGGTTGGCCGGGCTGTGGGAGATCCCCGCAGGCCGGATGGCCGTCGTCAAGGGCGGCACTCCCGAGGTCAGGACCGCCGGTCAGCACCTGATCGACGGACACACGGAACTCGACCGGGCCGTGCTGGACACGGCCAGGACCCTGGGCCTGGGCGTCCCCGACGAGCCCTCCGCCCAGCAGAAGGCGTGGCTGAAACAGCTGGACGACGCTCAGGGTCCCGAGTTCGACCGGCTTTTCGCGAATATCGTGCGCAATGCC
Source organism: Kitasatospora sp. NPDC018058 (assembly GCF_044327205.1). NCBI lineage: Bacteria > Bacillati > Actinomycetota > Actinomycetes > Kitasatosporales > Streptomycetaceae > Kitasatospora > Kitasatospora sp. NPDC018058. The sequence continues at coordinate 63,475 of NZ_JBIRFA010000032.1, forward strand.
CACGGCCAGGTGTTCGCAGTGGTCGCCCAAGTGCGCGCCGGTACTCAGAATTCCACGGTCCGCGATCTCGCGACCGCGGCCAACTCCACCGTGCTGGACCACATGACGGTCCTGGAGGAAACCGGGTTGGTGAAATTCGGTGACCTCTCCGGACCGCCGGCCGGCACGTCCTCTCCGAGCTCGGTCCCAAGCCCGGGGCAGGGGTCGGGGCCGGTGACGCAGCGCTAGACGCCTGCCCGGACACCCGCGGCAGAAGAGGCTTTCCACGGCCTGTCCGACAGGCCCGATCCCGTTTCGAGGGTGCCAACATGAGGATTCACAAACGTGACACGGCCAAGCGGAAGGTGCTCGCCCTTCTGCTGGCCGGGATAGTGGCGGTCAGCGGCGCCTCGGTGCTCGCCGCGGCCGCGTTCGCCGGGCAGCGCCCGTCGCGGTCCCAGCCGGCCGCTTCCCAGCCGGGCACGGTCGCCTGCGCGGACGTCGGTGCGGCCCTGGCCGCGGTGCCGGAAGCCGCCCAGCCGGACGTCGACCAGGACCTCGCCGACCTCGACGTCCAGGTGGCGGACGCGTACCGCAGCCTCTCGGAGCCGGGCTCCGGTGGTGGTGAGCAGCGCGTCATGGGCGAGCTGGCCGAGAAGCGGTCGGCGACCCTGCGGAAGCTCGCGGCGAGTGCCGGACCTGACTCCGGTCTGCCCGAGGACGTCTCCGGACTGGCGCAGTGCGCGATCCGGCGCGACCTGGTGGTCGACGCGTCCGCCCGGGACTACGCCCCCGAGGACGGGAACGGCGCCGCCGAGCGGAACCGCGCGGCCGAGCGGAGCGGGGCGTCGACCGGCGGACGGTCCGGCCCGGGACGCGGCTTCGTCGACATCACGACCGTCACCCCGAACACCGCCAAGCCCGCCCGCACCGGGCCGGCCACCGGCACCTTCACCTCGCGGTGCGGACGCAACGAGAACCGCCATCTCAACCCCGACAACGTGATCGTGGCGCCCGGGGTGAGCAACGGCGCCCACCACATGCACGACTATGTCGGGAATCTCGTCACCGACGCGTTCTCCGCCAACGGCAAGCTCGCCGACGCCGGCACCACCTGCTCCAACGGGGACCAGTCGGCCTACTACTGGCCGGTGCTGCGGCTCCTCGACGGTGCCGCCGAGAAGGACGCCAAGGCACCGGGCGGTGGGAAGGACCGCAACGTGGGACGCATCCTGCAGCCGGCCGAGGTCGGGATCACGTACGGTTCCGTCGCGGGGAACAGGGTCCAGCCGATGACCCGCTTCCTGCGGATCATCACCGGCGACGCCAAGGCGCTGACCAACGGTCCGGCCAACGCCCACGCCTCGTGGAGCTGCACCGGGTTCGAGGACCGCCAGCTCGCCGACAAGTACCCGATCTGCCCGAACGGCAGCCGGGTCGTGCGGACCCTGAAGTTCCCGGACTGCTGGGACGGCAGGAACATCGACAGCGCCAACCACCGTACCCACACCGCCTTCTCCCGGGCGGACGGCAGCTGCCCCAAGAACTTCCGGGCGATCCCCCAGCTGGTGGAGCGCATCGCCTACGACGTGCCGTCCGGCGTGCGCTTCGCCGTCGACACCTTCCCCGAGCAGCTCCACAACCCGATCACCGACCACGGGGACTTCATCAACGTGATGAACCGGAACCTGCTGGACCAGATGGTGAGCTGCATCAACGAGGGGCGTCGCTGCGGATGACCCCCACAAGCCCGGAGGGCTCAGCGATGTTGACGGAGGACGGATGCCTGTCCTGGCACTCGGCCGCCGGGCCGGCACGGGTGGGCCGGGCGCGTCGGGCGGGCCGAGGGCGCCAGGTGCGCCGGGTCACCGGCGGGGAGCATACGCGGGGCGTGGCCACCGGAGACCGGCCCGAGCCCGGTGGCCGGGTCGTGCGCAGGGCGTGGTCGTTCCTCCCGCTGCTGGCGGTGGGGCTCGGTCTGACGGCTGTGATCGTGAACGGCGCGTTGCAGTCGTTCCTCGGGGTGGCCGCCGGGGTCATCACCCTGGTGTCCTTCTCCTCCGCCGTTCTGTGGGGACTCGCGGCGACCGACCGGCTGCTGCTGTACCCGGTCCACCGTCTGGCCGCCCAGACGATCCACCGGGCGATGGGTGTCGTCGGCGTGGTCTTCCTCATCCTGCACGTGTGGATGAACCTGATCCAGGACCGGATCGGCGCGCTCCCGGCCTTCGTGCCGTTCGCCGACCGGCATCGGCCGGTGGTCCTGGGCCTGGGGGTCCTGGCCGGCTACGTGCTGCTGGCCGTGGCGCTGGCCGGGGCGGCCCGCGGGCTGCTGGCCCGGACCGGTGCGGCGCGCCGGTGGCGGATCGTCCACATCTGCGCCTACCCGGCGTGGGGCGCCGCGCTGATCCACGGACTGCACGCGGGCCGGGTGCCCGCCCCCTGGATCTCCGTCCTCTACGGAGTGGCCGTGGTGGGCGTGATCATCGCGCTCGGGCTGCGGCTGGCCTTCCGGGACGGCGGCAACAAGCGCGGTCCCGGCGCCCCCGTCCGTCCCGACGCGGCCGGCGGACCGCGGGTCGGCGTCGGCACCGGACGGCGGCGGCGGGACGGATGAGCGGCGCACCGATCGCATGGCTCGGCCGGCCGGTGCTGTTCGCGGGCCTGGAACACGGCGAGCGCCTGGACCACCGCGCACACCTGGTCGTTCACGGCGGGATGCCGGCGTTGCCGGCCGACGAGCTGGCCGACCTCGCCGAGAACGTCGACCTGCGGGGGCGGGGCGGGGCCGGCTTCCCGTTCGCCCGGAAGCTCCGGGCCGTCGTCAAGGCGGCCGCCCGACGCCGGACCCGCCCGGTCGTGGTGGTCAACGGTACGGAAGGAGAACCGAGTTGTCTGAAGGACGCCGCACTTCTGCTGCGCACCCCCCACCTCGTCCTGGACGGCGCCCTGCTGGCGGCCGACGCCCTGGATGCCGAGCAGGTGACGCTCGGTGTCACCCGGGCCGACACCGAGCGGTCCCTGCGCAGGGCGTTGGCCGAGCGGAGGACCACCCGGGTGCCGGTCTCCGTCGTCCGGCTCCCCGAGCGGTTCGTCTCGGGCGAGGGCAGTGCGCTGGCCCGCGGAATCACCAGCGGGATCGCCCTCCCGCGCGGCGGCGGCGTGCGGACCAGCGACAGCGGGGTCCGGGGAGTGCCGACCCTGCTGTCCAACGCCGAGACCTATGCGCAGCTCGCGGTCGCGGCCCGCCTCGGGGCGCTGCCGTACCGCGAGGTCGGCACTCCGTCGGAGCCCGGGACGGTCCTGCTGACCCTCGCCGGCTCCCGGGTGGTGGAAACGCCCACCGGCGTTCCGCTCGGCGACCTGCTCGCGATGTTCGGCCTGGACATCGGGCAGGGCGTCCTGACCGGCGGCTACCACGGCACGTGGCTGACACCGGCGGCCGCTGCCACGGCCGAGGTGTCGCGCCAGTCCTTCCGGAGTCTCGGCGGGGCCCTGGGCGCCGGCGCGATCCTGCCGCTGCCGCACACGACCTGTCCGTTGGGCGAGGCGCTTCGGGTCGCCCGCTGGCTGGCCGATGAGACGGCGGGCCAGTGCGGGCCGTGCTACCTCGGGCTGCCCGCCCTGGTCAAAGCACTGGAGGAGGTGGTGCGGGGCGGCGGCCGGGCCGCCCTGGACGTCGTCGAGACCCGGATGCGGGCGGTCACCGGACGGGGTGCGTGCAGCCACCCCGACGCCGCCTCCCGGTTCGTGGCCTCGGCCCTGGAGGTCTTCGACGAGGACCTCCGACTGCACACGCACCGGCACGGCTGCGGCCGTCCCGTGCAGGGCGTGCTCCCGATGCCGGCCGTGGAGAGCGCCGGAAGCATCGTCGTGGACTGGACGCTCTGCGAGGCCCACGGGCTGTGCACGAGCGTCCTGCCCGAGGTCATCAGCCTGGAGGCGGACGGATTCCCCGCCGCCGGCGTGATGCCCGTCCCGCCGCAGCTGCTCCAGCAGGCGGCCCGGGCGGTCGACCGGTGTCCCGCAATGGCGCTGCGGATCCAGTGACCCGCCGACGCGGAGCCCCGCGCGCGACACCGATCACCCCCGGACCTCACCCGATTCGGGCTCGCAATCCCTCGAAAGCCCAGGCACCACCGATGGAAAGGCAAGGAAGACCTTGACGATGACGAAACGATACGGCCTGGTGGCGCTCTGCCTCCTGCTGGCCGGCCTCGTGCTCATGGCGGCCTTCGGGAACGGCAGCAGCAGCGCCGACCCGTCCAAGGGGGCCACCGACCCCGGCCAGTTGGCCGGTGCGACGGCGGCGGCCCCGGCGGGTGGCTACGGATCCTACGGCGACTACGGATCGTCGGCCTCGGCCTCCGCCTCGCCCTCGTCGGCGGCCGGCGGCGGCCGGCCCGGCGGGCAGTTGGCCGTCCGGGTGGACGAGAAGCTCGGCTCCGTCCTGACGGACGGCCAGGGATTCACGCTCTACCGGTTCGACAAGGACACGGCGAAGCCGCCGGCGTCCAACTGCTCCGGCGCCTGTGCCACCACCTGGCCGCCCGTCATCAAGGACGGCGGCACCATGGCGGGCGCCGGCATCGACCCGGGCAAGCTCGGCGAGATCGTCCGGGCCGACGGCACGCACCAGCTGACGGTGGGCGGCTGGCCCGCCTACCGCTACGTGCAGGACGCCGCGCCCGGTGACACCAAGGGCGAGGGCGTGGGCGGCACCTGGCACGCCCTGGCGCCGGACGGATCGAAGGCCACGGGCGCCGGTGCCGGTGCTCAGGCGTCCCCGTCCCCGTCGGCGACGGACACGGCCACCCCGATGCCGCAGTCGTCCCAGCAGCCCCCGGCCGGGGTGCAGATCTCGATCTTCGTCCACCCCCAGCTCGGCCCGATCATGGTGGACGCCCACGGCCGGACCCTGTACCACTACGGGAAGGACACCGCCTGGCCCATGCGCTCCAACTGTGAGGGGGAGTGCCTCAAGACGTGGATGCCCGCGCCGCCCGTGGACCCGGGCAAGATCAAGGGCGTGGACCCGAAGCTCATCGGCAAGATGCAGCGACCGGACGGCACCTGGCAGTTGAGCATCAACTGCACGCCCGTGTACGTCTACTCGGGCGACAAGGGCTACGGCGACGCCCTCGGCAACGGAATGGCCGGAAACCAGTGGACGGCCATCAGCCCGCAGGGCAAGCCGGCGACGGGCAAGTGAGGATTCCGGGTGTCGCCCTCGCGCCGGCCGGGAGCGGCCGGCGCGTCCGCGCCGGGCTCTCGTGGGCCGCGCTGATGGTCCTGCTCGCCCTCGGGTCCGCCGAACTCCTCTGGGGCACCGGCGGGTTGGCCGGAACCTCGCAGGCTGCGCAGAGCCCCGGCGGAAGCTCTGTGGAGGAGCTGGCCCGGCGGATCGGCTGTACGGCCGAGATCACCACCGACGCGGCGGACCTCAGGCAGGGCATGTGCACCTCCGGCGGCGAGGAGATCTGGATCGCCACCTTCCCGACACCGCGCGCCCAGGAGGCCTGGATCGAGGAGGCCCGGGCCTACGGGGGGTCGTACCTGGTAGGTGACGCGTGGGTGGTCGTGCTGTCCGACGCCACCGCGGACCTCCTGCACGGGCTGCTCGGCGGAACGATCGTCGGCGGCGCCGACCACACCGGCGAGCACACGCACGCCGAAAGCGGGTGACCGGCGACAACAGTGACGACAGGGCGAGGGTTCCCACCGGCGTCGGGCCGGCGGGAGCCCTCGCCCTGTTGTCCACCGACGTTTCTCCTGCCTCAAGTCGGATGCGCCAAGAGGTAATTGGCACGGTGTCACGACTTCGCCGGAGCAGCGGCGTGCAATCATGCGAATGCCGTATGAGCTTTTCTGTTATCCGTGGGCCCGCCGCGCTTGACGAGGTCCCGCCACGGAGCCGGCGGGTGCCGCGGCCCGCCACCGGGGCCCGTCCGACGCCGTCCCGGGCCCGTCCGCCGCCCCGCACACGGATTTCGCACATTCGGATCCGGAATCACCGGGCGTGCGGCTGTTTTCGGACGGTTGCCCCGAAACCCGTGGGACTGGTGTGCTGTGGCCCTTCCCGCCACACCGTCCCGACGGCCCCAGCAGCAGACCGCCGTCGCGCCCTTCGTCGGGGCAGTTCCCGTTCCGGTCCCTGCGGCCGCCACACCGGCCGGGCCCGCGAACTCCCCGCCGGACGAAGGCCATAGCCGAGGAGGACAAGGTGACTCTTCTGATCAGCACCCGCGAATCGGGACTGAGCGCCCTGAGCGACGCCGAACTCGCGGAGGTGCTCGCCACATCGACCCCGACCGGCGGCTCCCGCGTCCGGGAGGTCATGGCCGAGGTGTTCACCCGGCACCACGGCGCCGTGCTCGCCTATGCCCGCCGCTTCTGCCGTGACCAGCAGACGGCTCAGGACCTCGCCGCCGAGGCCTACGCCAGCACCTACCAGTCCGTGGCCCGCGGCCGCGGCCCGCGACACGCCTGGCGCCCCTACCTGAAGGCGTGCGTCCGCCGGACCGCCATGGAGTGGAGCGCTCAGACCAGGGACCGCGTCGTACTGGCGGCGGACTTCCACACGTGGGCGGAGTGCCTGGCCGACGAGGCCGAGACCGAGGACGCGCTGCTGGCGGCCGAGGAGACGGCGCTGATAGCCGGCGCCTACCGCGCCCTCCCCGAGCGGTGGCAGGTGCTGCTGTGGTTCTTCGTGGTGGAGGGCGAGTCGGCCGCCACCGTCGCCCAGCGGATGAGCATGACCCCGAGCGGGGTGCGCTCCCTCGCGGCCCGCGCCCGCGCGGGGCTGCGCGAGGCGTACCTGAGCGCGCACCTGGACGGGGGCACCGGACAGGAGTGCCGGTACTTCACATCGGTGCTGACCGGCGCCGCGCGCCGACCGGGCCGGCGGCGGGGTCGGGAGCTGGCCCGGCACCTGAGGGAGTGCCCCGGCTGCGGACGGGTCGCGGAACAGTTCCGCCGCGCCGACTGCGGCAGCGGGACGTCGGCCCCTGTACCTCTGCGGCCTGTGGCAGCGCGGTCGTGGTGAGTCCGGGGCCGGCGCGCCCTCGCCCGGGCACCCGAGGACGCCGACGGCATCCGCGGCCGCCCGCTCCCGAGCCACGTGTCCCGGTCGGGGCAGCCCGTCGGCGACGGTGGGCGCAGTGCGGGCTCCATGGAGGCGATGACGCCGCGGGTGCCCACCCGCGCCTGGTACCGGTGGAGCCTCCCGGTGCCGAACGGCTGCTCCTGGTCAGGTGCACCAGAGGAGGAAACCGGTACAGCTCGGTGTGGCTGCCGGGGCGGTCGGGTGCCGGGTGGCGGAGGGCGGCGGAACGGGACCGGTGTTCGGATCGGTCGTGCTCGGGGAGGGCTTCGCGGGCGCGGCCGCCGGAGGAGGGGAGGCGGAGGACGCGGGTGGGCCCGAGGCGGACGCCGCGGCCGAGGCGGTGCTGCTGGACGGCTTGGGCCGGGTGGTGACGGCCGACGGCTGCGGGCGGGCCGTGGCGGTGGCCGTGGTGGTGGCCGGTGCCGGTGAGGCCGGGGCGCCGGGGGTGGCCGCGGCGTTCTGCGAGGGCGACTCGGCGCCCGTGGAGGCCGGGGCCACCGCGCCGTCCGAGCTGCCGCTGACCAGCAGGACGGTGGCCAGCCCGCAGACCACCACCCCCGCCGCCGACACGGCCACGACCGTGCCCCGCGGCCGGCCACCCCGCCGCCGAGCCGAGCGGCGCGACGGTGCGGACGCGGTGGATGAGACCTCGCTCGGCCGCGTGGGTCGATGGCGCGCCGCATCCCCGGGCGCGGACTCGGCGGCCCGGCCGCAGCCGGGGCAGGAGAGCGCGCCGTTGAGGTGGCGTTGGCAGGGCGTGCAGTAACTCATGGGATCTTTTCCGTAGGTGCGGCATGGCCGGGATCCCGGCGGTGACTGCCACGCCGCCCGGAGGCCGGGCCGGATCGGATGCGAGCGTACGCAGATCGGGCCGGTTCGCGACACCCGGCAGGCGCGAGACTTCTGCGCGGGTCGGGTGTCGTTCGTGTGACGGCTCGTGATGGCCGCGAGGCGAGTGATGCGGGCGCAGCGCCCGAGAGGTTCGTGTGCTGCCCGCGCCGCCACCACGCGGAGTCGGCGAACCGGTGCGAGAGCAGCCCCTCTTCCCCGTGCGGATCCTGACGGGTGACGGCGCGGTCGGGCCGTCCGTAGCGGAGCGACGGCGGGCCTCGGCGCTCGCCGCTCGTGGCAGGTCCGAGGTCGGTCCCGGCGAACCCGTCCGGGCGCGGAGGCGGCCGGGGAACCGGGCCGGGCGGGCGGGCGTTGCTGGCTGAGGACACCCGGGCGCGGCGATTGGTAGGCGCGCCGGGTGGCCGGTCCGAACAGGGAAAGGAATGGCACATGCACGTCACCCTCGCCGAGGAGCTGATGCTGCTCTCACTGGACGACGAGTCCGGTGTGGCGAAGGACGGTTCGAACGCCGGATGGGCGGTGGCGGGAGGCCTCCTCGCCGACCTCGCGCTGGCCGGCCGGGTTGCGCTCGACGAAGGCCGAGTCAGCGTCACCGACCACACCCCGACCGGCGACCCGCTGCTCGACGAGCGCCTGGAGCGGCTCGCCGAGTGGGTCGGGCGCAAGGCTCCCGGCAAGGCGAAGGCGGCGGACTGGCTGACCAAGGACCACCCCACGGCGGTCCGTGCCACCGTGCGGCGGCTGTGCGAGCGCGGCCTGGTGGTCGAGGAGCGCCACCGGCTCCTCGGTCTCTTCCCGGTCCGACGCTATCCGGAGGCGGACGGCTCCGTCGAGCGTGAACTGCGCGGGCGACTGGCCTCCGTGATCCGGCATCACAAGGCGCCCGACGTCCGCACCGCGACCCTGATAGCCCTTCTGCACGCCGCCCGGCTGCACGGTCTGGCCTTCCCCGACCTCCCCCGTGCGCGGGTCGAGCTGCGCTTCGCGGAGATCGCCGCGGGCGACTGGGCGGGCGAGTCCGTCGGTCAGGCGATCCGGAACATGCGCGTCGCCGTCGCGGCCATCACTGCGGTGACCGTCGCCACGGCCGCCACGGCGGCCGTCAGCTGACGGCCGACAGCCCCGGGCCTGCCTCAGGGCGGGCGGGCCCGGCCGGCTCAGCGGGTGGTGCAGCCCGCGATCGCGACGCGGCGGCTTCCCTTTCCGTTGTCGATTTTCCGTTATCGACGCCGGGCCTTTCGGATCTCCTGGGCATCGCGGCCTGATCGGCCGAAGGACGCAGGAAGGGCTCGCAGTGAGCAATCGTTGGATGGGACACCGTTTCCTCTGGGCCTGTTCCCTCGTGCTGGCGGTCGGTGCGATCGCCCTGCTCGTGCTGCCCGCGCGAAGCTCGTCCGCGCACTCGGAGCGCTCCGCCATGCCGGGTATGGACCACGGCATGGCGGGGATGCCCGGCGCGGTGTCATCCGGCGTGACCGGCATGGCGGGGATGCCCGGCATGACGACCGGAGAGGGGCTCGCCGCCGAACACGACGGCTACCGCCTGGACTCGCGGGCCACCGGCCTCCCGGTCGGCCAGGCGGTGAGCTATCCGTTCACCGTCATGGGGCCGGACGGGAAGCCGGTCACCGACTTCGCCGAAGTCCAGAGCGAACGACTGCACTTCTACGCGATCCGCTCAGACCTCACCGGCTATCAGCACCTGCACCCCACGATGGCCGCCGACGGCACCTGGACCGCCGACCTGGCCGCCCTCGAACCGGGCGACTGGCGGCTGTACGCCTCCTTCACGCCGAACACCGGCCCCCGCAAGGGCGGCGAATTCGTCCTCAGCCGCACCGTGACGGTGCCCGGCGACGCCAACCCGGCGCCACTGCCCGCCGCCACCGACAGCACCACGGTCGACGGGTACACGGTCGCCGTCCGGGGCGACCTGACGGCCGGCACGGCAGGCCCGCTCACCGCCACCATCAGCGAGAACGGCCGGCCGGTCACCGACCTCCAGCCGTACCTCGACAGCTACGCCCACCTCAGCGCCTTCCACGAAGGGGACCAGGCACTGGCCCACCTCCACCCCATCACCCGCGTCGACGGCGACCACGGTGGGCCGACGCTGAGCTTCTACGCCCTGCTCGGCAAACCCGGGAACTGGCGGGTCTACCTGCAGTTCCAGACTGACGGGCGAGTGCACACCGCGGTCCTCACGCTGCGCGTCGGCTGACGCGCGCCAGGGTCGTCGATCTCCCGGACGGCGACTCGGGGGGCGCGTCGGGGGGCACCCGCGAATCGCCGGGACCCCCGGGTCGGGTGGGCGGGTTCCCGCCGGGTCGCCAGGTGTCCGGTGCCGCGCGGTAGCGTTACGTGGATATGACATGTACGCTGCGTGTCGCTGGTAGAACAGAGGCGGGCCTGGCCGTCACTCCGTGGGGGGAGTCACGCCCAGGCCCGGTCGCCGGCCAAGGGCCCGGTTGTGCTCGTGGGGGAGCTTCAGCCGGGCCCGTCGGTGGGCTATCGATGGTATGCCCGGGCGAATGCTGTTTCAGTCATGACAATTGGTCGGCGTCGGCCTGTCCGCACTGTGGCTCGGGCGAGCCCTGTCGTGGAGAGCACGAGTGGCCCTGATCCACGACCGGTGACGGTGGTGGATCAAGGCCGGCCGGACGTCCGCCCGCGCGGAACTCACCCGGCCAGTTCGCCGAAGCTCGCCTCCATCGCGGCCTCCGCCGCACTCAGGCCCCCTGCCACCGAGTCGATCCACGACCTGTCGGCCCGGACCGCCTCCCGCGCCGCCGCGAGCATCCGCTGGAACTCGGCAGGCTGCGGGCCGCCGAGTCCGCGGTAGGAGGCGACCATGGCCACCGGGTCCAGTGCGCCACGGAACTGCGCCTCGGTCATCGGGAGTTCATCGCCGACGATGCTGAACCCGACCGCGATCTCGCGGTAGAGCCGCTTGGCCTCGGCGAAGTCGAGCCGCTCCACCGTCAGTCCACCGCCGCGCCCGTACGTGACCAGAGCGGAGGCGAACCGATGGCCGACGTGGAAGGGGATGTCGAAGTCGCGTTGCAGGACGTTGGCCAACTCCGAGGTCGTCGAGTAGTCGGACCGCACCTCGTCGAGCGCGGCCTCCTCGTTCAATCGCAGCCCGCCCACGATGGCGTTCACCTCCCCGAGCAGCGCGATGGTGCGGTCGAGGGTTCGCTGCGCTTCGGCCCGCTTGTAGTCGGTCAGCCCCGAGCACACGTTGTGCGCGGCGAGCGCCGTCGAGACCCCGTCGCCGATCACCTCGCTGGCCAGCAACCGAGCCCGGTTCAGCGCGACCGGGTTGCGCTTCTGCGGCATCAAGGTGCTCGGGCTCAGCAGGTCGGTGTTGTCCAGGGTGATCCACGGCCGCGCGTGGTGGTACTGCGCGTGCACGTCCTGGATGAACGTCCCGATCGACAACGCCAGTGTCATCGCACCCGCCGCCACCTCGAACCCGACGTCGATCGGGGAGAGTTGGGCCGCGTCGAAGGAGTTCTGCACCGGCGCGTCGAAGCCGAGCAGCTCGGCCAGCCGTACCCGGTCGACCGGGAAGCTCGAGGTCGCCAGGGCGGCCGCCCCGAGCGGGCACAGATTGACGCGCGGATAGGCCTCGGCCAGGCGCAGGGCCGAGCGCCGAAGGGTCGCCTCGTAACCGAGAAGGAGGTGCCCGAAGGTGGTGGGTTGGGCCTGGACGCCGTTCGTGTAGGCGGGCACGATCGCCGACCCGTACCGCTCGGCGAGGGTGAGCAGGCCGGCGCGCAGCTCACCGAGCCCGCGATGGACCAGGACGAGGCGGTCTCGCAGCAGCAGCCGGTAGACGGTGGGCAGCATGTCTTGACGGCTTCGCCCCGAGTGGATGCGGGAGCTGTCCGGTCCCACCAGCCGCCGTACCAGTGGCTCGACGTGCAGGTAGTCGGTCGGCCGGTCGGCCCCGGGCGCTTCGGCGTCGGAGGCGACCTTGGCGATCGCGGCGGCCGTCCGGGCACCGACGTCCCGCGGCGCGATCCCCTCCTCGACGGTCATGACCGTCGAGGCCTTGTCCAGCTGGCAGAGCCAGTAGAACGTGTCCCGTCCGTTCAGGTCGGCCGGACGCAGGTCAGGCCGGGCGGTCGGATCAGTCATAAGCGGGCTCCTCGATTCGATGGGGTCGGCCGGTGCCGGCCGACCAGGCGGCGAGCGCCACCAGGGCACCGGCGCCGACCACAGCGGCCAGCAGGCCGACGCACGCGCTCCACCCGGCGGCGGTGTAGAGGGGGGACGGTGCGACGGCGCCGATGCTGCCGCCGGCGTAGTAGGAGGTCAGGTACAGCCCGACCGCGCTGGACTTGGCGGGCCCGCCGGCTTCGGCGGCATAGCCGATGGCGCAGGCCTGGCCGGAGAACACTCCGGTCGACGAGGCCGCCAAGCCGACGATCACGGCTGGGGTGGACGGGATGAGGGTGAGGCCGAGACCGGCCAGGGACACCAGGCTGACCAGGACGAACGTTCTGAGCCGACCGATGCGGCTGATCAGGCGGCCGGTGAGCGGCGTGACGACCACCGCGACCAGGAAGACGGCGAACACCGCGCCGATCTCGAAGCTGCTCAGTCCGAACGGCGGGTCTGCGAGGAACATCCCCGCGTAGGTGAACGACCCGACCTGAAGGAACAGGATCGACGCCCCGATGAAGCAGGTGCCGAGCAGCCGGGTGTTGCCGAAGTGCCGGCCGATGCCCTGCACGCTCGCCAGCAGCGAGTCCGAACGCTGGAACCGCCGTTCCCGGGGCAACCAGGCCGCGGTCACCGCCAGTGTCACGAGCAGCACGAGAGCCATCCCGATGAACGAGGACCGCCAACCGAAGTGCGCGGTCACCGCGCCCGAGAGGAATCGCCCGCAGAACCCGCCGAACGCCGTGCCGGAGACGTAGAGGGCGTTCGCCCCCTGCGCCGCCGGACCGGTGCACTCCTCCGCGACGTAGGAGACCGCGACCGCGAAGACGAACGGGATGAACAGGCCCTGAGCGAACCGGCACACCAGCATGGCGGCGAAGCTCCAGGCCACCGCGCAGGCGAGGGTGGCGGCCAGCGACGCGGCGATCGCCGTCACCATCACCCGCTTGCGGCCCAGGTAGTCCGAGACCGAGCCGGCGAACGGCGCCATCACCGCGACGCCCAGTGTCGTCGCGGTGATGGTCCAGGTGCTCTGTTCGACGGGTACGTGCAGGTCCCGGGCGAGATCGGGCAACAACGGCTGGGTGGAGTAGATGTTGAGCAGTGCGCACAGGCCGAGCAGGAAGACGGCGGTCTCGGCCCTCAGTGACATCGACCCGGGGGCGGCGTCAGGATCACGCGACACTATGCCGACTCGGCCGGCGAACCGGACGCCGGCTCGGCTGCCGGCGACGTGCCGGCGCGGTCGAGCATCCAGGTCAAGTGCCGCCTCACCGCAGGCCATTCGCTGGTGATGACGCTGTAGTAGCAGGTGTCCCGCAGGGTCCCGTCCGGCAGGATGAGATGGTTGCGCCAGATGCCCTCGAGCTTCGCCCCGAGTCGTTCGATCGCGCGCCGGCTCGGAGCGTTGAAGAAGGCGGTCCGGAAGCCGACCGCGATGCAGTCCTGCTGCTCGAAGGCGTGCCCGAGCAGCAGCAGTTTCGCCTCGGTGTTGAGCGAGGTGCGCTGCACGCTCCTGCGGTACCAGGTGTGCCCGATCTCCAACCGGCGGTTGCCGGCGTCGACGTTCATGTAACTGGTCATGCCCGCGATCCGACCGTGGGCGTCGAGTACCGTGAAGGGCACCATCCGTCCCTCCTCGGCGAGTCCGAGACGCCATTCGATCTCCTGCCGCATGCCGTCGGGGGAGGGCACCGCGGCGAACCAGGTGTCCCAGACCTTTCCGTCCTCGACGGCCTCGATGAGCTGGGCCTCGTGCTCGGTTTCGAGCGGGATCAGCGTGACGTGGTCGCCCGTTGCCGTGAAGGGCTCGATCCATCGGACACCCTGCTGGGTGGTGGTCATGGTTGTCTCCAAGGGAATCCCGGCCTTCAGGCCGGGGAGATGAGGGCCCCGGCCGAGGGCGGGGGAGGATCATCGGGGCGGACGTCAGGCCTGCCGCTCCGTCAGGGCCGACGGGCCCGCTGCGGTGGTCGAGTGCTGCGGGGGCCGCTGCGGCCTGAGCAGGTGGTCGACCATGGCCTGGACGGCCGCGGCGGCATCCGCGGTGATCCGGGAGTCGATCCCGGGAGCCGGCAGCATGTTGGTGAAGTAGTGCGGGCCTTCGGTGATGTGGCCGAGCGCGCAGATGTTGGGCACGACGGAGCCGTTCGCGTCGATCAGCCGTCCGGCGGTGTCGATGTCGAAACCACCGGGCCGGAACCAGCCGTTCGCGAAGGGGCGGGCGTGTCCGGCGGACAGGAGTGACCGCGTCAGCGGCGAGGTGTCCTGCTCCGGTAGGAACGGATCGACACTCGCTCCGACGAGCACGTCACAGCGGGTCGACGGCGAAGACTGCAGAGCGCTCTCGAGGACGAACTCGGCGCTGTCCGGGTCCAGTCGGGCCGTTGCCCCCGGTCCCGCCCCGAGGCGCAGGATCCCGCTGCCGAACAGCGCGCGCCACTCGAGCGATCGGGAGGCGGGTGGTCCGGCCGCCACCGCGTTCATCATTGGGGCGTACACCTGGCAGAACCTCTGGTGCGAGGCCGGTGTCAGGCCTCGGTGCTCGACGGCCCGCCGGAGCTCGTCCCGCAGGTCGCGCAGGGCGTCGGCGGCCGCCTTGACCGGGTTCCGCAGATTTCCCTCGGCGGCGCGACGCTCGTCCGTCCCGAGGAAATCGACGAGTGCCGACTGGTATTCCCCGAGCATCCTGGGCCGGCCCGGCTCGGGGCGGCGGAGTACGGACTCGACTTCTCGAAGGTCCGATATTCCTCCGACCGATTCGGCGGCCGTTCGCAGATCGGCCCGCAGCAGGGGAAGCAGGTGGCTCTCGAAGTCGAGCCGGCCGTTGGTCAGACGCAGGTTCCGCAGCTCGTCCGCCGTCAGGAACGAGGGCCGGTACACGTCTGCCGGCGTCTTCTGGTTCACTGCCCGGGGAGAGAAGATTCGGCCACTGCGCGAGTAGACGTGAATCCGCGGCTCGTCCCCACTGGGACGGTAGGTCAGCTCCCCGTCCGATCCCGGCACGAACCGTCCGCCGCGTCCGACGGTCAGACTGGCGACCGCGTCGATCGCCGACAGCCCCATACCGCGTACGGCGACGCGCGCGCCGGGCTCGATGGTGTCGAGTTTCTGCAGCGGATAGCAGTTTCGGATGTAGCGCAGCCGGGGGTTGGCCCGGTGATGGTCGGCGACGAACTGCTGGACCGACTGGTCTTCCGTCGTCGGGTGGTTCGTCCCGTGCCCGGTGGTGAGGAAGACGAAGTCCGCGGCGACGATCGCGCCGTCCGACAGGTTGAGGACCCAGGATCGGTCCCTCAGTGCCCGCAGCGTCTGGGCGGTCGCCCGGTGCTCATGGATCCTGATCGTGTCAGGGGCCTGCCTGCGCAGGATCCGGTAGGAGTGGGCCAGGTAGCGGCCGAGGACGCTGCGCGGCAGGTAGGTGTTCTCGGGCACGCCGGCCCACTCGGCCAGGCTGGGGCCGGAGATCGGCTGCCCGGCGGCCTTCGAGTCGCCGGTGCGGAACATCGTGACCTGACCGGCGACGGTGTTCATGAGCAGATGGCTCGGCTGGCTCGGGTGATGGGCCCCCGGGCCCGGATGATTCGGGTCGATCAGGTGAATCGACAGGCTGTCCCAGTGGATCGGTGATAACCCACAGATTCGTTCCAGAACACTGAGGCCGCGTGGGCCTCCGCCAACGATGGCAATGGAGACGTGCTTTGAAGTCACAGTAACCCCGAGGGTAAGTAGGTTGACCGAACGGCGAATGACTGACGTGCTCTGAGCGTTCTCATGGCGAACTCCAAGTCGTCTGCAGCGACATCCGTGTCGACGTCTGCGTGAGTAGTACGGGCACGTTCAGTCCGGCCTCGAAGGGCCGGTGGGCCTGGGTCGCGCCCTCTCCCTACCGTAAACGGGTAGCGCACGAATTCTGGTTCAACCTCGGAAATCAGCCAGAACGCGGCTCTGACGGTGAGTTGGGAAAGGTGCCCCTGGAACCGCTGGGACGCGAGTGGGGCGATGAGGCTGTCGGGGCGTGGCCTCCTCACGGAGCGGCGCCTGAGCATCCGGTGCCGGAGACCATCCCCTCGCCCCGGCCGGGGCGAGGACGGGCCCCGGAGCAGCCCCCTGGCCGCAGGCCTCTCGGCGAGGCCTCTTACCATCATTTCGCACCATCGACGGACGCTGCCGCCCGGCCGTGTGCCCGCCGTCCAACAGTCAAGACGACCCAACGGCTCCACCGCACGGCGATGGCGCCGTGCATCGAGGAGGAACGTCCATGCAAGCCCGGAAGATCGGCGCGGCCGCCGCGACAGCGGTGGCGCTTCTGGCTGCCCGCGACCTCATCCAGAAGAGGCACGCACTGCTCCGGAACTTCCCGGTGATCGGGCACGCCCGGTACCTGTTGGAGACGATCGGGCCGGAGCTGCGGCAGTACATCGTGACCTCCAACGAGGAGGAGCGCCCGTTCAGTCGTGACCAGCGCACCTGGATCTACGCGTCGGCGAAGGAGGAGAACAACTACTTCGGTTTCGGCACCGAAGTCGACGTCGAGCACGTACAGGGGCACGCCTACCTGAAGCAGCGCACGTTCGCCGGCTCGCTGCCCGACGCGCACGACCCGCTCGCTCCACTGCCCTCGGCCAAGGTGCTGGGCGGGCCGCGCGGGCGCGCGAAGGCGTTCCGGCCGACGAGCGTGGTGAACATCTCGGCGATGAGCTTCGGATCGCTCTCCGGCGCGGCCATCACGGCGCTCAACAAGGGGGCGGCGCTGGCGGGCGCGATGCACAACACGGGCGAGGGTGGCCTCTCGCCGTACCACCGCAACGGCGGTGACCTCGTCCTTCAGCTCGGCACGGCGTACTTCGGCTGCCGCAACGAGGACGGCAGCTTCAACCTGGACAAGCTCAAGGACGTGGTCGCCGGCGCCCCGGTCAAGGCGATAGAGATCAAGCTCTCCCAGGGCGCCAAGCCGGGGCTGGGCGGGATGCTGCCGGGCGCGAAGGTGACCCCGGAGATCGCCGGGATCCGCGGCATCCCGGTCGGCGAGGACTGCGCCTCCCCGTCGCGGCACACCGCGTTCAGCGACGTCGACTCGATGCTCGACTTCGTCGAGTTGCTCGCCACCGAGACCGGTGTGCCGGTCGGGGTCAAGAGCGCGGTGGGGGAGATGGGCTTCTGGCGGGAGCTGGCCACGCTGATGGCGCGTGGTGACCGTGGGGTCGACTTCGTGACCGTCGACGGCGGCGAGGGCGGTACCGGGGCGGCGCCGCGGATCTTCGCCGACTCGGTGTCGCTGCCGTTCCGGATGGGCTTCTCCCGGGTCTACGGCACCTTCGCCGAGCTGGGTCTGACCGACGATCTGACCTTCATCGGCTCCGGCAAGCTCGGTCTGCCCGAGAACGCCGCGGTCGCCTTCGCCCTGGGCGCCGACATGATCAACGTGGCCCGTGAGGCGATGCTGTCGATCGGCTGCATCCAGGCGCAGAAGTGCCACACCGACAAGTGCCCCACCGGCATCGCGACCCAGAACCCGTGGCTGGCCCGCGGGCTCGACCCGGCTTCGAAGGCCGACCGGGCCGCCGCCTACCTGCGCACCCTGCGCAAGGAGTTGATGAAGGTCTCGGCGGCCGTCGGCGTCGCCCACCCGGCACTCATCACCGCCGACGACATCGAGATCATGAACGGCGACTACGAGGCCCGGACCCTGGCCGGCGTCTACGGCTACAAGGACGGCTGGGGCGAGCTCGGCCCGCACCTCGCCGACGAGATCACGGCACTTCTCGCCACCGGGCCGACAGCATGACCTAGGGCCGTCCTCAGACTCCCGCCTGCGGGAGTCTGAAGACAGGCCTCAGGGGCGCGGCCCGGTGTAGCCGCCGCGGGCCCGCATCCGCAGCGGCTCCTCGCGGTACTCCTCCACCGCGTGGGCCAGCCAGCCCGGAGTGCGGGCCACCGCGAAGACCACCTCGCCGGCCTCCGCCGGCAGCCCGGTGGCCAGCGCCATGGCGGCCAGTGCCAGGTCGATGTTGGCTCGAAGCGCCGGTCGCCCGGCCGGGCCCGCCGCCGCCTCCACCTCGGCGACCGCCGCCACCACGGCCGCACCGCCGTCGAGCCGGCCCACCGCGTCGAGCAGCGCCACTGCCCGGGGGTCGCCCTCCGGGTAGAGCCGGTGGCCGAGCCCCGGGATCGGTCGGCCGGTGCGCAGATAGTCGGAGACCACCGGCACGGCGCCGCCGGCCAGCACCTCGCCGAGCATCCGGTGCGCCAGCGGGCTGGCCGCGCCGTGCAGCGGGCCGTCGGTGGCGCCGAGCCCGGCGGAGACCACCGCGTACGGATGGGCCCGCGCCGAGGCCGCCACCCGGGCCGCCACCGTGGAGACCGCCAGCTCGTGGTCGATGAGCAGCACCAGGGCGCGGTCCAGGCAGGCCAGTGCCTCGGGCGTGGGCGCGGCGGTGGCCAGTCGGCTCCACAACCGCGCCGCCAGCGAGGCGTCGGGCCCGGGGTCGGGCGCGGTGCGCGGCAGCGCCTCCACCATCCCGGCGATCAGTGCCGCCCCGGCCGCGTGCACGGTCTGCTCGCGCAGGTCGAAGCGGAGCGGGTCGAGCGCGGCGGCGACGGTGGCCGAGATCCGCAGCCGGTCGGGCAGCCGGATCCCGTCGGGCAGCGCGGCGGCGGCCCGGGCCAGCGCCTCGGCGGTGGCGGGCGGCACCCGCAGCACCACCGGGGCGTCGGTGCCCAGCCCCCAGAGCCAGCCGATCGCGGCCTCGAACCCGTGCCGGGCGGCGAGCTCGGTGGCGTCCCGGCCGCGGTAGTAGAGCCGGCCGTTCTCGATCAGGGTCAGCCCGGTCCGCACCGTGACGGGTTCGCCGGCGGCGGCCGGGCGCACCGCGGTGCGGCGGCCGCGGGCGGCCAGCTCGGCCACCTCGCGGGCGTCGAAGGTGCTGCCCTTGCCGCCCGGCGCCCGCTCGCTGCTGAGCTGGCCGCGGCTGGCATAGGCGTACACCGTCTCCACCTTGACCCCGAGCTGCTCGGCGACCTGCTGGGTGGTCAAGCGTTCGGCCATGGTCTGCCCTCGTCCTCGTACCGCGCCTCGATGATGATCCATAGTATTCCACATTGATTTCAATCAACGTTGACAATGTGGATCAATGATCGGAGAGTACAGAACGTCACCCGAAGCACCCATCAGAAGGGCTGCCGCCATGCCGAGCACCACCGAAATCGAGGTCCCGCGCGGCCTCAAGGGCGTCGTGGTCACCGAGACCGAACTCAGCGACGTCCGCGGGCTGGAGGGCTTCTACCGCTACCGCGAGTACTCGGCGATCGAGCTCGCCGAGCAGCGCACCCTGGAGGACGTCTGGCAGCTGATGCTGCTCGGCGAGCTGCCCGGGGCGTCCGACCGCGCCGCCTTCCTGGCCCGCACCGCACCGCTGCGCCGACTGCCCGACGCGCTACGCCCGGTGCTGCCCGCGCTGGCGGCGAGCACCGCGCACGGCGGCCCGCTCACCGCCCTGGGCGCCGCGCTCTCGATCGCCGCCGCCGACCGCGGCATCCGGCCGCTCTACGACACCGCGCCCGACCGGCGGGTCGAGGACGCGCTGTTCGCCACCGCGCTGGTGCCCACCATCCTGACCGCCCTGCACCGGCTGCAGCGGGGCGAGCAGCCGGTGGAACCGCGCGACGACCTCGGCTACGCGGCCAACTACCTCTACATGTTGACCGGCGAGGAGCCCGAGCCGGCCAAGGCCAGGGCGATCGAGCAGTACCTGATCTCGACGGTGGACCACGGCTTCAACGCCTCCACCTTCACCGCCCGGGTGATCGCCTCCACCGGGGCCGACCTGGTGGCCTGCCTGGTCGGCGGGCTGGGCGCGCTCTCCGGGCCGCTGCACGGTGGCGCGCCGAGCCGGGCGCTGGACACCCTGGACGCGATCGGCACCCCGGAGCGGATCGACGGCTGGATCCGCGAGCACGTCCTGGCCGGCGACCGGATCATGGGCTTCGGTCACGCGGTCTACCGCACCGAGGACCCGCGCTCCCGGATGCTGCGCGGGGTCGCCGAGTCCTTCGGCGGCGAGCTGGTCGACCTCGCCGTCCAGGTGGAGGCCCAGGTCGAGGCGATCCTGGCCGAGCTGAAGCCGGGCCGCGAACTCCACACCAACGTGGAGTTCTACGCCGGTGTGGTGATGCACCTGTGCGGTCTGCCCAGGGAGATGTTCACCCCCACCTTCGCCGCGGCCCGCGCGATCGGCTGGAGCGCCAACATCCTGGAACAGGCCGCCGATCCCAAGATCATCCGCCCGTCCGCCCGCTACACCGGCCCGACGGCCCCGCAGCCACTGCCGGCGGCCTGATCGGCCCGGCCCGACCGGCGCCGTCCGTCCCCACCGTCGAGCCCGCATCGCCCGGCGGTGGCGGGACCCCACCCAACCGGCGCACGACCTGACGCGGTGAGGATCCCGTCGGGTGCGCGGAACGACCCGGGAAACGTGGCGTCCTGCGGCTCCGGGCTCAGGAGCCGCAGGACGCGGGGTGTTCCACTGCCGTGGAACCGAGGAGGGGTCAGCCACCGATCACGAGGTCGAAGGCACTGGCCGTGACGACCGTCCCCACGGGCGGACCGAAACGGCTCAGCGCCGCAGGTGCTGGACGGTGCGCGGGCCGGCGGCGTGGGCGGTCCGCGCGGCCGGCGAACCGGCGGCGGGGTTGCGCAGGGTGCCGGGCTTGAAGCGACCGCTGTACACGTCGGTGGAGTTCAACGGGTCGGTGCCGGCGGTCACCATCACCGGGCGGATCTGGTGGCCGTCGTTGATCAGGGCCTGGTAGTCGCCGAGGAAGTGGCCCCCGGCGTAGGGCGCCTGGAGCCAGTCGAAGACCGGCGAGATCTGCCGCTCGACCGGGCTGTTCTCGCCGCCGCGCGGGAAGCTGAGCAGCCAGGCGGCGGTGGGCAGGGTGGTGGTGTTGCCCGGGGTGAGGTAGCGCAGGTCGTAGTAGCTGACGGCGACCGTGCCGCCGGCGGTCACGGTGATGGACGGGGTGAACGCCGGGGCACCCGGCGCCTGGTTGAGCCGGGTCGGGCCGCTCCAGGTCCGGCCGCCGTCCGTGGAGTGCACCAGCTGGATCGCGTCGTACTGGCCGCCGGTGAACTCCGAGCCCTCGTAGGCGAGATAGAGCTCACCTGTCTGCGGGTCGATGGCCACGCTGGGCAGCCCGGCGCCGGCCCGGAGGGACTTGGTGGCGTCGGTGGGCGCGTTCGGGTGGACCTCGGGGACGGAGGTGTCGGCGGTGACCCGGACCGGCTGGCTCCAGGTGCGGCCCTGGTCGGTGGAGCTGACCATGCCGTAGTGCACGTCGCTGACCGTGTTGGCGGTCGCGTCGGTGAAGGTGATCGAGTCGAAGAAGTCGTAGAGCGTGTCGGTCCGGGGATCGACGACGATCTGGTTGCCGATGGTCTGGGTGTTCGGCGTGGTGCCGGTGACCACGAAGGGCTTCGCCTGGGACCAGGTGCGACCGTGGTCGCGGGTGATGGAGATGTAGCCCGGTCCGTCGAAGACCGGCGTGGGCTCGGTGGCCTGGTCGATCCGGTCCCAGACCTGGTAGGCGACGCCCGGGTGCACCGGGTCGGCGGTGACCGCGTTCTTGTCGTCGGTGATCGCCGGGTCGTTGTCACTGATCAGCTCGGTGACGTGCTGCCAGCTGCGCCCGCCGTCGGTCGAGGTGGCGGCGGCCACCGCGCTGCGCGCCGTGGTGGCGTCGAAGATCAGGGCGCTGGCGTAGGCGGTGCCGTCCGGACCGAAGCTCACCCAGCCGTCGGAGGCCCGCTGGTAGGGCAGTCCGCCCGGCGCGCAGTGGGTGAAGGGCAGAGCGGTCTGGGTGAAGTGGACGCCGTCCGTGCTGTAGCTCGAACTCAGGCCCCGGGCACCGCCGTTGGACCAGCGGTCCTGCTGGTAGATGGTGATCGTGTTGGCCGGGTCGCGGGGGTTGGCGGCCGCGTACGGTTCGTCCTCCGCGGACGGGTGGTTGGTGCCGGGGCCGTCCGCGCTGATGTCGCAGGCGGCGTACGGATCGCCGGGCGAGATCAGGGCGAGCGGCGCACCGCCCGTACTCGCGCCGGCCGGGGTGCCGCCCGCGACGACGGCGAGGACGAGTACGGCGGTCGCGGTGGCGAGCGGCGCTCTGGCGCGGAACTGCATGGAGACCCCCATGGTCGTCGGCGGATCGTGCCTGGTGTCCTGGGTGGTGCCGCGATGCTGCGATGTTCCTGCCCGAACGGAAGCTGATGTTCGGTCAGCCGGGGGAGTCTATACAGCCACGGGGGCCGCGCCAACGATCCGGACAGGTCGGATCCCGGGGAGCCGACGGCTCATTGGCTCCCGGACGAGGCGGCGAGCGTGCGGCGCTCCTGCAGCCAACCCTCGCTCAGCTGCGCCCACACGCTCTGGTACTCGTCGAAGAGCGGCTGGATCCGATCGTGGGTGAGATCGGCGGCGGGCGTCGAGGCGATGAGGTACTCGAGCTCGTCGGCGAGACGCTGGAACCGGTACTGGGTCTCCTCCATCAACACCCAGCGCGACCGCCAGTTGAAGAACGACTCGACGGCCCCCAGCAGGGTGACCACTGCCACCAGGGCGAAGGCCAGGCCGGCCCAGAAGTTCAGGCTCTGCAAGCCGAGGATGATCGTTGAGGCGGCGGAGAGCGAGAGCGTCAGCACCTTCAACGCCGAGGAGGCCAGCCGGAAACGCTTCTTCCTCCCTCGGGCGTACTCGTTGCCCTGCCGGATCTTCTCCAGGAGGTGACCGGCGGTCTCCAACGGAGCCAGCCCCGCCCCCACAGGCCCGCTCGATCCCATTGCGCCCCCATCGCTTTCCGTGTCCGACGCCCCCGGCGACTACCGACCGTAGGTTCTCACACCGCAGGACCGTTCGGTCAGCCACGGCGGCGAAGAAGAACGTCACCGACGGCGCGCGGTCCGTCCCACACGTGCCGCTGCGCTACCCGATCGCGTTCATCCACCCGATCACGGCGACCATGCGGCCGTTCCTCGCGGCCAAGGGACACGCGGAGGAGGAGGTCGAGGCGATGCACCAGGCGTGGTTCAAGGCCGTCACGCTCCCGGTGTCGCTGTGGTCCCGCCCGTACGCCGGAGCCGCCTGGTAGGCCGGGCGGGCCTGACGGCCGGCCGGGGCGACCTGCGTGTGGGATCGTGCGGCCGACCCGGCCGGTTCACGTGAGAACTCAAGTGATGCCCCTGCGGATCGGTGTCCCTTGTTCGGTCATGTCGTCCGCAGGGTGAGGCCGATACCGCCGTCGATGGACCCGGCGCGCACCACGACGCCGCCGCCACCAAACTGTTCGAAGAGCGGGAGGCCTGGTCGGCCGCGGATGCGTGCCCTCCGATCTGCGGGCGGATCCGGTGTCGCTCACTCGCACGCGCGACCAGGCCTCTGCAGGCTTCCGACCAGGTGATTACGGTGGTCAACGCAAGGCAGGCAGAGTTCCTGCTCGCCCTCTCGTGAGGTCGGTTCCCATGAGCCTGAGCATCCGCAACCAGTTCCCCGGCACCGTCACCTCGGTCACCACGGGTGAGGCGATGGCGACGGTGAAGGCCCGCCTGGACGGCGGTCAGGAGATCACGGCCGCCGTCACCGCGGACGCGGTGAAGGACCTCGGCCTCGCCGAGGGTGCTGCCGTACGTGCCATGGTGAAGTCCACGGAGGTCTCGCTCGCGACCGGACCGGTGGCCGGTCTGAGCATCCGCAACCAGATCCCCGGCACGGTGGTCGATGTGGCGGCGGGGGCGGCCATGGCGACGGTGAAGGTGTCCGTCGAAGGCGGTGAGCTGACCGCGGCCATCACCAAGGACGCCGCGACGGAGCTCGGCCTGTCGGCCGGCTCGTCGGTCGTCGCGCTCATCAAGTCCACCGAGGTCTCGCTCGCCACGGCGTGACCCACCTCGATGCGGGCGGCCGGGAGCCCTCGCCGGTTCCCGCCCGCTCCGCGTGGTCGGTTCATCGCGTCCCGCGCGGCGTGAGAGGCTCGCCCCATGGAACAGCGCGTACTCGGCCGCACCGGCCGTCCCGTCTCGGTCGTCGGACTCGGCACCTGGCAGCTCGGTGCGGACTGGGGGGACGTCCGGGAGGAGGACGCCCTGGCCGTGCTGGACGCCTCCGTGGAGGCGGGCGTCACCCTCTTCGACACCGCCGACGTCTACGGTGACGGTCGCAGCGAGCGGCTGATCGGCCGCTACCTGAAGGACCGCCCGGACGCGGAGGTGTTCGTCGCCACCAAGTTCGGGCGCCGGGTCGAGCAGCGGCCCGAGCACTACCACCTCGCCAACTTCCGTGCCTGGGCCGACCGTTCGCGATCCAACCTGGGCGTGGACCGGCTCGACCTGGTGCAGCTGCACTGCCCGCCGACACCGGTCTACTCCTCGGACGAGGTGTTCGACGCCCTGGACACCCTGGTCACCGAGGAGCGGATCGCCGCGTACGGGGTGAGCGTGGAGACCTGCGCGGAGGCGCTGACCGCGATCGCGCGGCCGGGAGTGGCGAGCGTGCAGATCATCCTCAACGCGTTCCGGCTCAAGCCGCTGGAGCAGGTGCTGCCGGTCGCCGAGGCGGCGGGGGTGGGGATCCTGGCGCGGGTGCCACTGGCCTCGGGCCTGCTCTCGGGCCGCTACAGCGAACGCACCGTCTTCGCCCCGGACGACCACCGCACCTACAACCGCCACGGCGAGGCCTTCGACCAGGGCGAGACCTTCTCCGGTGTGGACTTCGCGGCCGGCGTCGAGGCGGCGGCGGAGTTCGCCGCGCTCGCGCCCGAGGGTGCGACGGCCGCGCAGACGGCGCTGCGCTGGATCATCCAGCAGCCCGGGGTGACGACGGTGATCCCCGGTGCCCGCAATGTGGCGCAGGCCCGGGCGAACGCGGCCGCCGCCACGCTGGCGCCGCTGTCGTCGGCCACCCTGGACGCCGTCCGGGAGCTGTACGACCGCCGGATCCGCCCGCAGGTGCACGACCGCTGGTGACGGCGACACCGGGCGAGGCGGCTGCGCCGTAGTGGGGGGAGGCCGAACGCCCCGCACATCGGCGCAGGTCAGGGCCCGGTCACCGGGGGAGTACGGCGGGCCGCCGGTTGTTCGGCGTTTTGTTCAATGACCGAGGGCCGAACCAGAACAATCCCGGTGCGCTACACCGGTAGCGCACGCCACATCCGTGTCGTGCGTCGGACCAGGGCCGCAACAGCGCCGAACACCGGGAGAGTCCACCAGATGACGACGCTCTGCATCGCGAACAACCGCACCGAGGAGATGGTCGGGGACCTCACCGGGATGACGCCGCTGGAGCAGCGGTTCGCCGGGTGTGGGGCGCAGCGGATGCTGTGGTGGGCCGAGGACGGTGACGTCCTGGTGCTGCCCTGGGGCCCTGACCCGGAGTACCTGGCGTACGTCACCGGGCTCACCGGCGTGCGGGCCGACAGCCTGACCTTCGTGGTGCCGCCGCCGGGCGAGCAGGGCGACCAGATGCTCACCACCGACCGCCTGGCCGACCCGGGCTTCCGCGCGGAGTTGCGGCGCGCCCTGGACGGTCGCGCCGTCGACGAGGTGCTGGCCATCTCGCCGAACGGCGCGGTGGCCGAGCTGGCGGCCGCGCTCGGTATGGCGCACGCCATGCCCGGCCACCCCTTCGCCGCGCAGGGCGGCAACGCCCTGGTCAACAGCAAGGCGGGGTTCCGGGCGCTGGCCGCCGGCGCCGGGGTGCCGATCCCGCCCGGGACGGTGGCCGGCTCGCCCGCGGAGGTCGAGGCCGCCATCGAGCACCTGCTGGTGCAGGGGCACAGCGTGATGGTGAAGGTGGAGTACCAGGCGGGCGGCTTCGGCAACGAGATCCTCGCCCGGGACGAGCGGGTGGACGCGGCCGGCGCCGAGCGGGTGGTGCCGCTGCCGGACCGGGCGTCGGTGGCCGCGTACGTGGCCGAGCGGTGGACCTGGCTGACCGGCGGGCGCGGCCAACGGGTGGTGGTGGAGCGGTACTTCGCCGACTCCGCGCCGCTGTACGCACAGTTCATCATCGACGACACCGCCGTGGTGCTCTCCGGCTGCGGCGAGATGGTCATGCAACCGGTGGTGATCGGGGAGATCACCCCGCCGGTCACCCCGGACGCCGAGGTCACGGCCGAACTCGTCGACCAGGCCGCCCGGTTGTGCGAGTCGCTGCGGGTGATCGGCTACCGGGGCACGGTCAGCGCGGACGCCGTGCTGACCCCCAAGGGCGAGATCTACTTCCACGAGACCAACGGCCGGCTCACCGGCTCCAGCCACCTCCACGACGCCTACTTCGGCCGTCTGCTGCGCGAGGAGCACCGCGACGCGCGCTACATCCTGGAGCTCGCCGGCCTCAAGGTGCCGTCCTTCGCGCAGGCCGTGGCGGCGATCGACGCGGCCGGCCTGGCCTTCGACCCGGAGACCGGCACCGGCGTGGTGTACAGCTGCGACTTCGCGCCCGCCGACGGCTCGGTGATGTACTGCGTGATCGCCGAGAGCCCGGAAGCCACCCGCGCCCTGGAGACCGGGCTGCTCGCGCTCTTCGCCGGATGAGACCGCACACGGCCGTGAGCGGGATGCGCGCGGTGGTGATCCACCGCTACGGCGGGCCGGAGGAGTTTCGCACCGAGACGGTGCCGGAGCCGGTGGCCGGCCCGGGTCAGGTGCTGATCGACGTCACCCTGGCCGGGCTCAACTACGCGGACCTGAAGTGCCGCACCGGCGAGTACGCGCGCTACCCGCTGCCGGCGGTGCTCGGCGCCGACGTGGTCGGGCGGCGGCGCGGGGACGGGCGGCGGGTCGCCGCCCTGCTGCGCGCCGGCGGCGGGTACGCCCAGGTGGCCTGCGCCGAGACGGCGTACACGGTGGAGGTGCCGGACGCCGTGGGCGACGAGCAGGCGCTCGCGCTGCTGGAGCAGGGGGCGACGGCCTACGGCGCGCTGACCCTGGCGGGGCGGCTGCGGCCGGGCGAGACCGTCGCGGTGACCTCCGCCGCCGGTGGGGTCGGCCACCTTGCGGTCCAGCTGGCACGCGAGTTGGGCGCGGGCCGGGTGCTCGCCATGGCCTCCACCCCGGCGAAGCGGGAGTTCGCGCGGTCGTTGGGAGCCGATCGGGCCCTCGACCCCGAGGATCCCGACCTGGCCGGGCGGATCGCGGAGTCGGGTGGGGTGGACCTGTTCGTGGACCTGGTCGGCGGCCGGGTGCTGCGCGCCGGGCTGGCCGGACTGGCGCCGTTCGGGCGGCTGCTGTCGGTCGGGGCCCGCGGCGGACCGGAGGAGAGCTTCTCGGTGGACGAGCTGGCCGACCGCTCGGCGGGGCTGCTGGGCTTCTGGCTGCACCACGTCCTGGAGGACCGGGCGCTGTTCGCCGGCATCGCCGACCGCCTCTTCCGACTCGCGGCCGAGCGGCGGCTCGTGGCGAGGATCGACCGGACCGTACCGCTGTCCGGGGTGGCCGGGGCGCACCGGGCGCTGGCCGCGCGGGAGACCATGGGCAAGGTGCTGGTGGACGTCCGCCGTTAGGGAGTCGTGTGGATCTCGTCGGCCCTGGCAAAGCTCCGCGAGTCACTCCCTAGTGCTCTGACCGAGAAGGTTCACCGGGTTGGCGCTGGCAGGGCTTGAGCCGGTTGGATGTCGCGAGACGTCTCAACTCGGAGGAACGAGGCGAGTGGCAGAGCCGGTCAGGGTCCGAAGGCTCGCGGACCAGAAAGGCCGGCAGTTACAGCGGATCGTGCGTCGGGGCAGCACGAATACGGTGCGCCACCGGCGGGCGATGATGCTGCTGGCCTCGGCCGGCGGGAACCGGGTTCCGGTGATCGCCCAGCTGGTCCAGGCCGAGGAGGACACGGTGCGCGACGTGATCCACCGTTCGACGAGATCGGCCCGGCCTGCCTGGACCCTCGATGGGCGGGAGGCCGTCCTGCCGCCCACCGCCGGACAGCCGCCCCCCGGACGGCTGCCCCGGAGCCGCCGCGCGGCGGCTCCGGGTAGGGATCGACGCCGACGTCGCGCAGCGCGGACGGTTGCCGCCTTGACAGCGGTCTCCTCGGCGGTGGTCTGGTGGTGGTCAGCAGTGGGTGCGCGCCTGCTTGATGCCCGGTTCGGCACGGTGGATGTCGAAGGTGGTGGAGAACGTCTGCCGGGCGGTGGCGAGTGTGTCGGCGAGCGGCTGGTACTTCGTGTCCTCCAGGGCGGCCACCCGGGCCAGCTCTGCGGCCGTGTTCAGCCGGCCCACCGCGACGTCCCAGGAGTGGTCCGACGAGCCACCGGCCGGCTGGTCGGGCATCCGGTCGGGCAGCATCCGCACCAGCGTGCAGGCCAGCTCGCCGTCGCTGCTGACCTGTCGGCCGGCGGACCCGGCCGAGCTGCAGGCGGCGAGGGCCAACATCGCTGCGATCAATGGAACAAGACGTCTCATCATGTGCTGCTTCCTTCCCCCGGTTGAACGCACCCGATTACCTTAGGGGATGCGCCTCGATCCGGGGCAAGGGTGGCCGGCCGGGTGGTCGGACAGCCAGGTGCGGAGCCGGTCGGGCCGGGTTCAGGTCCACTGCTCCGCTGGCCTCACACCCGGGACCGGCTTGCCGATCAGGGCGAGCGGGACGAAGAAGTTCACCTGCCCGATCGCGATCGTCAGCGTCGCCAGGGCCTTCGGGTCGTAGTGCTCGGCGGCCCGGGCGTAGAGCTCGCCGGTGACCCGCTCGGTGCCGGCCGGGGGCGGGGTCAGGACGGCCTCGACCAACTCCAGGGCGACCCGCTCCGCGGGCGTGAAACAGGGGCGCTGATCCAGGTCGCCACGGCGTCGATCCGTGCCTCCGGCTCCCCCGCCTTCCGCAGCAGGCCCGGTCTGCAGCGCGACAACGGCTTTGGAGGCACGCCGGGCGGGCAAAGTGCGAACGTCCACGCGGCGGCCGAGAGCAGCGAGCCGGCGATGCGAGCCGGATCGGCCGGGCAGGAGCAGCGCGGGCAGCGGCGGGTGGGCGACTCCATCGATGGGGCGGTGTGCTCGGTGATGGTTGCCTGACGGCCGGCCGGATGCACCGACGGACCGTCACGAAGTCTCTAGTAGGGCTTTGTTAGGTACCCCGATTGATTGTCGTCCGGTAGGTTGTGATCTTCTGTCAGGTGTGACACCTGAGGAGATGGAGACGGTCCGCCCGCGCTTGGAGGCGTTCGCCGCGGAGATGCTCGGTTCGCTGGCGCGGCGGGACCAGCGGGCCAAGGGCGAGCTGTATCTGCGCGGGC
>NZ_JBIRFA010000033.1:0-91703 GCF_044327205.1 Kitasatospora sp. NPDC018058
CATCCGCGGTCGCTCCACCTGGCGGCGCAGTACCGAGACTTCGTGGCGCAGAGCGAGGATCTCAGCGTTGTTCACGGCAGAGGAACGGCCCAACAGAGCCAGCCAGCCCAGCACGCGGCAGAAGATCAAGTAGAACAGTCGCAGACCCACAACCAGCGATCACGCCCAGAACACGCTCGCCCGAAAAAATCGCAGCTCAGCCGCCCTACCGACAGTAAAGACACCCTTCAAGGCGCCGGGCGGCGCGGATGCCTGACGGTCGGGACCGAGGACTTCCCGTTCACGCGCCGCCGTCCGTTCGCTCGCTGCGGCGGCCCTCGGAGGACGACGGCGCGCGTCAGCCCCGCACGGCCGTTGATGGCGAGCCTGCCCTGGGTGTGGCTCCCCAGTGCGTAGGCCGACGAAGCCGTGTTGCCGTGCTCATCGACGGTCCCGGCTGCCCGGGGCCGTACCTGCGGTACCCGCGACTCACCCAACAGGCTGTGCAGGAGGTGCCCGGCCACCTGTTCCAGCGCAGTGTCCTGGGACAGCAGGAACCGAGCCGCCCGGATGCCCTGGCACCGGACTCCCCCAGTCCGGTGCCAGGGCGCCTTTCCGGTGGGTGGCCAAGGGCCTCCCGCAGGGATCCTGCCGGGCACGGTGACGCCGGGCATGCTGCCCCGGCCGTCGACCCCCGGCCGTCAACCGAACGCGAGGGAGCCGCGCGCTGAGCCGGCAGCATCCCCGGGAGAGGTCCTGCCGGTCGTCCCGGGTGGCGCGCCGTCAAGCCGGGCGAGCACTACCCCTATTCGGGCCACCCCGACGTACCGTGCGCGCCGGGCCCTATGGGCGGCCGGTCTTGCCCCGATCGCCGTACGAATCCTGGGTGTTCCCAGGAGCGGCGGCGCCGGGCAGCGGCGCTTTCACGGAGCGGTGTCGGCACCGGTTGCGAGAGCCTCGGCGAGGCCGGACCGGCCGCCGATGCCGAGCTTGCCGTAGGCGTTGGTGAGATGGACCTCCACGGTGCGCAGACCGACGAACAGGTGCTGGGAGATCTCCCGGTTGGTCATGCCTTCGGCGGCCAGGGCGGTCACTCTGCGTTCGGTGGGTGTCAGCGCCTCCAGCCCGTGGAACGTGGGTGTGCGCGGTCGATGACCGGCGGCGCGCAACTCCTCCCGTGCCTGCTCGGCAATGGTGGTCGCACCGCACCTGTGCGCCATGCTGACGGCCTGTTGCAGTTGCTCACGTGCCTCCCCGGTCCGACTGGCCCTCCGCAGGGCGGCGCCGTGGTCGGCCAGGGCCTGGGCATGGCGCAGCCGGGCCTGGGCCGTACTGAGAACCCGCACCGCCTCGCCCAGTAGCTCCCGTCCCTCGGAGCCCCCGGTGGCCACTCCCAGCGCTCGCAGGGCGACACCGGTCATCTCGGCGACGCCCCACTTCCGGGCCAGTCGGAGTTCCTCACTGGCCAGTGCCCGGCCGTGCTCCGGTTGGCCGAGCGCCGTGAGGACCAGTGCCGCCTCGGACCGCCACGGGTAGAAGCCCGGGTTGGTCATTCCCCGGAGGCCGGAACGCTCACCGCAGAGCAGGAAGTCCGCCAGCGCCTGATCGAGCCGGCCCTGAGCGGTCCGCAGCCAGCCTCTGGCGAGCAGCACGTACTCGTTGATCCAGTGCCCGTTCAGCTGGCCGGCCAGGCCGGCCTCGTTCAGCAGCACATCGGCCTCGTCGATCCGTCCCTGGCGGACCAGCGCCTCGAGCAGCGTGGTGACGGCGAAGACGCTGTGGCTCGTGCGGAAGCCGATGCCGATCTCACGCAGTGAGTCCAACGCGGCCTCGGCGTCGGCACGGCACTCCTCCAGCCGGCCGAGCCGGCAGTTCGCGTTGGCGCGCGTGGAGATCGCGTGGGCGTAGCTGAGCACGGAGCCGCGGTCCCGGGCCTCGGCCACGGCCGTGTCCGCGTACGCCAGGGCCTCCTGGGCCTGGCCCGCGCCACCGAGCGCGAAGACCGCATTGTTGTAGACGATGGACTCGTCGTCAGCGGGGGTCATCCCGTCAGCGAGTGCCCGCCGGGCGAGCTCGACGGCCTGGGCCGGGTCCTCGCCGCGCATCGTGGCCCGCAGGCTCAGCAGCGCCGCCAGCGGGCGTTCCGCCGTGCCGCCGCGAGCCTCCGCGAGGTCCAGTGCCCACAGCCGCGAGTGCACGGAAGGGGCGGTCGCAAGTTCACTCAGGCCGGCGTAGATGAAGTCGATCTCCAGCCTGAGCGCGTGCTCGTCGCTGACCCCGCGCAGGGCGGTACTGGTGCGTCCGAGTACGTCGAGCGCCTCGGCGTATTGGTCCGTCGCGAACAGGGCCATCGCCAGTCGCCTGGCGGCCGAGGTGCGCGCATCGGGCTCCTCGGACAGTTCCAGGCTGTGCCGCAGATTGCGTACGGCGGTCGGCACGCAGGAGGCGAGGTCCGCCTCGCCGAGCATGCCCAGCAACGTAGCCCTGGATCGTTCCGTCAACGGCTCACGCAGGGCGCGGCGCAGCGTTGCGACCGCTCGCCGGGGATCACCCCCGTGCAGCGCCTCGGCCGCCGACCTGCGCAGTGTCTCGTTGACCCAGTCCTCGTCAAGTGGACTCGCGCTGTGCAGGAGGTGATCTGCCACCTCGTCCACCGGGGCCCGCTGCGACCACAGCAGCCGCGCAGCCCGGACCCGCAGCTCATGGCGTCGGCTCGGCAGGACCTGATCGGCCAGGACGGACCCGACGACGGGGTGGGCGAAGCCGATCTCGGGCCCGGCGGCCGTCAGCAGCCCAAGCCTGACCAGTCCGTGCAGCGTGTCCGCGACGGCCGGCGCCGGCAACTCGGCAACGCCGGAGACGAGGTCGACCGACGGCGTTCCGCCGAGCACGGCGACCGTCTCGGCCACCGCCACGGCGTGGGAGCCCGCAGCGGCGCCGTCGAGCAGGCTCCGGGCGGCGATCGCGACGTCCGCCGGAGCGAGCGAGGAAAGCCGGGCGGCATCGGCCGCCACCGGCTGGATACCCGCCTGCCGGGCAGTACGCAGCAGAGTTCGGAGCAGAAAGGCATTGCCGCCGGAGGCCGAGCGGCAGGCACGGACGAATTCCTCGTCGGGGGCCTGGCCGAGAAGCCGCGTCACCACTGCGGTGACGGCCGGCTCGTCCAGGTGCCCGAGTACCACGCGCTGCCGGAAGAGTGGCAGCACACCGGCCAGGATCTCCTGCCGCTCACCGCCCGCCTCGCTCGGTTCGACCGTGGCCACGACGGCCACCCGGGACCCGTCCGTGCGCCGGAGCAGGAAGCGCAGCCAGCGCAGTGAGGCACCGTCGGCCCACTGCAGGTCGTCGACGGCGACCAGCAGCCGACCCTGACCGGCGAGGTGGAGGGCCAGCCAGTACAGGCCGTTCATGACGGCGGCCTCGTCGCCGCACCCCGGTGCAGCACCGGCAGCCCCGAGCTGTCGGGGACGGAACACTTCGGCTGCGGCTGTCGCATGACCACGCAACAGGGAAAGGGAGGCGTCGGCGTCGCCCACCTCGTGCTCGAAGAGCTGCCGGACCACGCCGAAGTCGACCGCACTCTCCAACCGGTCCGCCGACGCGCGGACGACTGTCGTTCCCTCCTGGCGCGCCCGGTCGAGCACCGCACGCAGGAGTTCGGTCTTGCCGCTGCCCGGCGCGCCCGGTAGCAGGACCACCGCGGGCCCGGCGAGCAGTCCAGCCAGCGCTTCGGCCTCTCGTTCACGGCCCGCCGGCAGCGTCGTGTGCCCCCGCACGGAGCCGGCGGTCTTTTCCAGGTCGATCGACATCTCCGTACGCACGTGCTTCCTGTGTCCCGGTCCGACTCGAACGGCATGACCGGATCACCGCCGCAGCGGGCGCCGCGGGGACGCCATCCTAACCCCGAGCCGTCAGGAGGCGTCCGGGCGGCAGCCGCGGGAACCGGTCCGGAGCTCTCCGACCGTCCGTCCCTGCCTCACCCGTAACCCGTACCGAAGGGCTCGAACGGCGGCAGCCGAGGTGCTCCCCGGACTCGCTGCCCGGTATCGGCCCTGGTCAGGCTGGCGGACCGAAGAACGGTGGGCCGGAGCACCCCAAAGGTTTGGGCTCTGCGGTCCCAGCGGCTTGTCGCCGGTTCGCCGCGATTGGTGGAGTGAATCCCGCTGACAGCCCGCTCGGAGTTATCCACCGAGGGCGGGTGAC
The DNA here is from genome assembly GCF_044327205.1 of Kitasatospora sp. NPDC018058. Lineage (NCBI taxonomy): Bacteria > Bacillati > Actinomycetota > Actinomycetes > Kitasatosporales > Streptomycetaceae > Kitasatospora > Kitasatospora sp. NPDC018058. The sequence continues at coordinate 4,183 of NZ_JBIRFA010000033.1, forward strand.
GGAGCCTCACGAGGGAGTACACGGACATGGGAGCCAGGACCACTGCCGCTGCCGCGAAGGCGGACATCGGCGACCGGAACGACAGGAGCGACCGGCCGCGCCGCACCGCGATCCGTGCACGTGGGACCGGAGCGGCGGCGTCCGAGGACTTCAGCGACGTGCGCCGGCTGTTCGACTCGTTCAAGAAGGACGCCCTCGGCAACGTGTCCTGGCTGGATGTCATGACCCGGCTTCAGCAGGCGGGCATCGCGCCGGACGACTCGCGTGCCGGGGACTTCTGGGGCGCACCGGAGGACCGAGAGGGCGAGGGACGGCGACTCGACCTCGGGCAGTTCGCCAGACTGTGTCGGAGCAACCACGGGCTGCTGGCCCGTGCCATCACCGGCGAGCTCGTCATTCCGGATTTCCCCTCCTTCGTGGCGGACATCACCGGGATCTACCGGAGCCTGTTGCAGGAGCGCCGCGGCGCGGTCGCGGACTACATCCCGCAGCTGAAGCGCGTGCCCGCTGACCGGTTCGCCATCGCGGTGTGCACCGTGGACGGCCAGCAGTTCGCCGTCGGCGACTCGGACACGGGCTTCTGCGTCCAGTCGGTCTGCAAGCCGATCAACTACTGCCTGACGCTGGAGGAGCACGGTGCCGAGCTGGTCCACCGGTACGTGGGTCGGGAGCCGAGCGGGCGCGGCTTCAACGAGCTGTCGGTCAACGGCGACGGCCTGCCACACAACCCCATGATCAACTCCGGTGCCATCATGAGCTGTTCGCTGCTCAAGCCGTCACTCGACATCGCCGACCGATTCGACTACGTCGCCGACACCTGGCGGCGGCTGTCGGGTGGCAACCCGGTGGGCTTCAACAACGCGGTCTACCTGTCCGAGCGTCAGACCGCCGACCGCAACTTCGCCCTGGGCTACTTCATGCGCGGCGCGTTCCCCGAACGCACCGATCTGATCGAGATCCTGGAGTTCTACTTCCAGTGCTGCTCCGTCGAGGTCAACGCAAGCGGCCTGGCATCCGTTGCCGCCACCCTGGCCAACGGCGGGGTCGTACCGCTCACCGGCGACCGGGTATTCTCCACGGACTCCGTGCAGAAGTGCCTCTCCCTGATGTCCTCGTGCGGCATGTACGACTACTCCGGCGAGTTCGCGTTCACTATCGGCCTGCCGGCAAAGAGCGGCGTCTCGGGTGCCCTCATGCTGGTCATCCCGCAGGTCATGGGCATCGCCATCTGGGCGCCCCGGCTGGACGCGCTGGGCAACTCGGTGCGCGGCATCGAGTTCTGCCGCCAGCTGGTCGACAGGTACAACTTCCACATGTACGACTCCCTGGTCGGAAGCGACCGGGGAGGTAAGCGCGACCCCCGGCTGAAAAAGAATCAGACCGCGATCGACGGCACCATTCGGCTGCTCTGGTCAGCGAGCACCGGCGACCTCGACGGGGTGCGCGCCTCGTTGGCATCCGGCGTCGATGCGCGGTCCTGCGACTACGACGGCCGCACCGCACTCCACCTCGCCTCCTCCGAAGGCCATCTCAACGTCGTCACCTACCTGCTGGAGCAGGGCGCCGACGTCGCCGCCACCGACCGCTGGGGCGGGACGCCGGTCACGGATGCCGAACAGGCCGGCCACGACACCGTCGTGGCGGCGCTGCGGCAGAGCCCTGGCCCCACCCGGGCCGCTTCTGACACCGCGGAGCAGCCCACCTGAGTCGGCGCCCGAAAGGACGCCGGCCGCACCAAAGACCCGAGGCAGCACGCCGCTGCTCTCGTCGCGAAACCGAATGAGAGAAGAACCCGTGAGTTACAAGGTCGAGTACATCTGGATCGACGGCAGCCAGCCGACCGCCAAGCTGAGGTCCAAGACCAAGGTGTTGCCGGATGGCAAGGTGCTGCCGATCTGGGGCTTCGACGGTTCAAGCACCAACCAGGCAGAAGGTCACGCGTCCGACTGCGTCCTGGCCCCGGTGTTCAGCTGCCCCGACCCGCTCCGCGGTGGCGGGGACCTGCTCGTGCTCTGCGAGGTCCTCAGCACCGACATGGAACCGCACCCCTCCAACACCCGGGCCGCCATGGCGCAGACTGCCGTGCGCTTCGCGGACCAGGAACCGCTCTTCGGGATCGAGCAGGAGTACACCTTCTTCGACGGCGCCCGCCCGCTCGGCTTTCCCGCGGGTGGCTACCCGGCCCCGCAAGGCGACTACTACTGCGGCGTTGGTGCAGGCGAGATATTCGGCCGGGAGATCGTCGAGCGGCACCTGGAGTACTGCCTGGCCGCGGGCCTCGGGATCTCCGGGATCAACGCCGAGGTCATGCCCGGCCAGTGGGAGTTCCAGGTGGGCCCGCTGTCGCCGCTGGACGTCGCCGACCAGCTGTGGGTCGCGCGCTGGCTCCTCCACCGGACCGCCGAGGAGTTCGGGGTCTCCGTCAGCCTGGATGCCAAGCCGGCCAAGGGCGACTGGAACGGCGCCGGAGCGCACACGAACTTCTCTACCAGGGCAATGCGCGAGAGCTACGACGCGATCATCACCGCCTGCGACGCGCTCGGACAGGACGACAAGCCGCTCGAGCACATCCGCCACTACGGTCACGGCGTCCAGGAGCGCCTCACCGGCCACCACGAGACCGCACCGTGGAGCAGCTTCAGTTACGGAGTCTCCAACCGCGGGGCCTCGGTGCGGATCCCGTGGCAGGTCGCGCGGGACAAGCAGGGCTACATCGAGGACCGCCGCCCCAACGCCAACGTCGACCCCTACCAGGTCACCCGGCTGATCGTCGACACCTGCTGCACGGCACTCGAGAAGGCCGGCCAGGTCTGACCCGAATCCGCAGGTAGTGACCGGCGGCCAGTCAGTTGATCTCTGTGCTGGCCGCTGGCGTGTGTCCGGCGTGTGTGGGTAGGCCGGAGGCCCGGCTGGCGCGTCGGGTGGGCGGCTTTCCAGGGCGGTGTGGGGGTGCGGGCCCGGTCGGGCGGGTCGGTCAGGTGGCCGGGAGGTGCCGGTGGGCGCGGATCCGGGCGAGCGTGTTGGCGATCAACTCGCTTGCTGGCGGTGAAGTGGAGTTCGTGGCGGCGGGCGGTGACCGTGCAGCGGGCGGCCCGGTGGATCAGCAGGCGCCGCACGGTGGCGATGCGGCGGCGTGCCGTGCCCAGTGGGCTGAGCATCTGCAGCCAGGCGGCGAGGTTGTAGGCCAGCAGCGCGCCCCACATCCACATGCTGTTGACCGCGTGCGAGGCGGAGGGCAGGTGGTTGAGTCCGGCGCCGTGGGCAGTGTCACCAAACAGCTCCTCGACCCGGGCACGGCGGCGGAACTCCCACTCCGCGAGCGCGATCTCCTCGTCCAGGTCCAGCGGCTCGTTGGTGGCGAAGAACTAGTAGGCGTACGCGGTGTCGGCGATGCCGTCCAACACGAGGGCGAGCTGGTCCTTGCCCACCGTGCGCGAGCGGCGCGAGCGCGGGTCCGCGGACAGGTCGGCGGCGTCGTAGCGCACCCGCCGCGCGATCACCCCGGTGCCCTCGGGCCATCCGGTGGGCACGTAGTCCAGCAGCGCGACCTGCGTGCCCGGATAGTCCAGAGCGTCGATCCAGTCGTCCTCGTGCACGGCGGCCACCGCCCGCCACAGCGGTTGGCTGCGCGGCACCCCGAGCCGGAACAGGCATCCGCGGGCGACGATCTTCTCGGCGACCTTGCCCGCGTAGTAGCCCGAGTCGCCCTGGAACAGGACCGGGCCCCTGGCGCCGGCCGCACGCACCGCGTCCACCGCCCGGTCCACCTGGCCCGGTGCGTGGGTGCGGCCGTCCGAGCGGCCGTCCAGTAGGTCGGTGACCAGGACGGTGCCGGCCTGGGCCCAGTGCGCGGCGTGCACCCGCCCGGCGATCTCGCCCTTGTAGGAGCGGATGACCTGTTCCTTGCGGGTCGAGTAGACCTCGTCGTCCTTGGCGTCCAGGTCGATCGTGACCCGCCCGGTCAGGATCCGGGCCCGACCGGCGACCGGTAGTGCGGCCAGCGCGCGGGCGGTGACCTGCGCACACGCCCGCTCCACGCCCTCGCGTCGGGCCTGGTCGAACCGGGCGGCGAGCGTGGCGGCTGTCGTGGACGGCGGAACGGGCGCGGGCAGCAACCCCTCACCGACCCGATCGGCCCGCAGCCGGTCAAAGCCGACCAGGTGGTCCTCGCCGGTCAGCTGCACGGCGGCCAGCGCCAGCGCGAACTCGCCCCCGGACAGGCCCCGGTCACGTGCCTTGACCGGCCCGATCCCCGCCTCCAGGGCCGCGGTGGTGCCCAGTGCCCGGTCCAGCTCGGCCACCAGCAACAGGCCGCCGTTCTCCGTCAGCGACCCGTCCACCCCGCCCACCCGGGCACGCAACCGGCTCCACCGCCGACCGGGCGTGCGGGAGGCGGTACGGCGACGCGATATCGTCTTCACTCGGCAGGTGTCCTTGCAGGTAGAGCGATCAGGCGTAGAGAACCTCGATCATCTCAAACCCGCAGGGACACCTGTCGTCGTATCAGCCGCCGACCTCCGCCACTACCTGCGGATTCGGGTCTGACCGCTCCGCGAGCGGCCGACCGGCCGGTCGCCGAGTCCCACGCGTGGTGCGCGGCTCCGCCAGGAGCCGAGTCCCACGCGTACGTGCTTCCGGGGGCGCTCAGCCGCCGGCGTGCCCCAGCCTGCGCCACCGCGGCTGGATCGCCCCCTCCGTCACCCGCCAGGGCTGGTCTGCCAGGCTACGCTCAGGGCCTGCATGGGCCTGCATGGGCCTGGTGGGCCTGGTGGCAGGGGTAGCAGCTGCTTCCTTCCTTGTAGGTCCACTCCCGGCGGGCATCGGTCAGCCCGCGCCGGCCGGATGTCTCCTCCGGCCGGCTCAGGCATCCTCTGGCGGTGCTGGCGCGCCAGCACTCCTGGCGACCCGTCAGGTCGCAGCAGCCACCCGGCCGGCGCCCTGGGGGGTCAGCGGTCGCGGCTGGTGCCGCTGCGCCGCCCGTCCGCGGTGTGTTCCCCGCGGCCGGTGCGGGCTGTGTCGCCGCTCAGAACGAGCGCGGCCTGGACCACTACCAGGTCCGGCTCTACCGGGCCTGGTACCGGCACATCACCCTGGCCACGGCAGCCCTGGCCTACCTGACCGCCGTCCGGGCCCAAGAGATCCGCCGCTTGATGAGCCACTTCGTCGTCACACCCCGCCGCCACACCAACGAGCACCAGGTGCACTGGTCACGCTTACGGTCGCCGGCTTCGGCCGGCCGCTGGCTGATCAGCACGTCCTCGGTGACGAAGTTCTTGCCGCGCCCTTGGGTCCGGGCCCTGGGCACTCGCAGTGCGCGGCCGGTGCGCAGGCAGGCCGTCAGCTCCCGCTTGAGCCCACCGCAGCCGTGGATGTACAGGGACTGGTAGATCGCTTCGTGGGAGATGCGCATGGTCGCGTCCTCGGGGAAGTCGAGCGGGAGTCTCCGGGCGACCTGTTCAGGGCCCCAGGCCGTCGCCCAGCGCCGGTCCTGGCGCCGGGGCTTGTTCCGCCCCTTCCAGCTCGTCTGCGGCCCGGGCACCGGCACGCCGTCCGGGCCCGCGACCGTGCCCGGCAGCCGATCCTGCACATTCGCTCGAGGTGTTGCGACGATCAGTTGAATCCGCTCTGCGAGCCGCGGCCCGGGTGGAAGATCACCCCCATCACGTTCCCGCCCCGGGCGGCCGCGGCGGCCTCCAGGGCGTCGATGACCAGATCGGCGCGCATGTGCGGGGCCATGGACCAGCCGACCACCCGCCGCGAGCACATGTCGATGACGGAGGCCGCGTAGGCGCCGGGCCGCCTCCGTGCAGGTCGGCCTCCTGACGGTCATGACGCGTGGGCGCTTTCGGTCGTATGTCCAAACCACTTCGGTGGCCGCCGTAATGCCCGTGGACGAGCGTGATCCATAAGCTGACGGTGCCCGGCGCGGTGCCGAACACGTTGGAATACGAGTAGGCCGTTCAACACCGCTGCGGTATCGGGGAGTCGTACACCGTTCCCGAAATTCGGGCATCGGACGATCAGGCCCGATCGGCTCGCCGAACAGGCCGACCCGCATTCATGAGCACCAGGAAAAGAAGGGAAGCACATCATGCCCATCAACTTCGCGCCTCAGGTCGAGACGCTTGACACCCTGCCCCAGGTCGAGGCTTTCGAGACCACGGCCGTCGACGACGACGAGCTGGACGACATCGCCGGCGGTGGCGTCCCCCACTGGGGGTGGCACTACTGAGCCACACGGTCCGCTGACGCTTCGCAAACCGAGTCGCAGGGGCCGGTCTGCCCGTCAGCCTCGTTCCCTGACGTACTGTGCACGAAGAGGCGTCACCGCTGACTGCACGATCAAGATGGATCAGCCTGTCGGTGTGTGAACACGGTCGGCTGGTCGTAGGCCCCGGAGCTCGCGTTCCGGGGCCTGTGGATTCCATTGGCCGATGTGCCGTCGAAGGAATGGTGCCGTGAAGTTTCGGCAGAGGGCGCTCGCCAAGCTGCAGTCGCCCGAAGAGATCGCTGTGCCGGTGCGCTTCGCCCGGCCGCAGGGGTGGCTTGTGCTCACGGTCACCGTGGTCGTGATGTCTGCCGCCGCGTTCTGGGCCGTGACCGGCTCGGTCTCCCCCAGGCTGAGCGCCCCCGGGGTCCTGACCCACCCGGAGGGCAGTTACGTCCTGCAGAGCCCCGTGGCGGGCCAGGTCACCGCCGTCTTCGCCGACGAGGGCGACTGGCTGCCGAGCAACGTGCCGCTGTTGAGCGTGGGCACGGAACAAGAGGTCCAGACCGTAAGGACCGTGGCCGCGGGCCGGGTGACCTCACTGGTCGCCAGGATCGGCACGGTGGTCACCACCGGAGCGGATCTGGCGACCGTGGAACGCATCGACAACTCCGACAGCCCGCTGGTGGCGATGCTGTACGTGCCGGACGGTGGCGGAGCGACGATCCCGGCGGGTTCGGCGGTGGACCTGACCGTCCAGTCGGTGCCCGCGCGGCGCTTCGGCGTGCTGCGCGGGCACGTCCTGACGGTCGGCCGGGTTCCCCAGACGCGCCAGCAGATCGCCGGCTTCCTCGGGAACGGCCAGCTGGGCGAGCGGTTCTCCGCCCAGGACCAACCGGTGGCCGTCATGGTCCAGTTGGACCGCTCGGCCGGGACGAGGTCCGGGTACACGTGGTCGTCCACAAGTGGCCCGCCGTATACGATCGACTCCGCGACGCTGGTCAGCGGGGCCATCCACCTGCCCGCGCAGCATCCGATCGATTGGCTCCTGCCATGACCGGGTGGCAAAGGTCCACAGCCGGCCGCCGGCCGCCCGCCGCGGGGCGCGGGCAGCGCCTGCCTGACCAGCCGGCCGTCGGGCCGCGCCGTGCGGGCCGGTCGACGTACTCACCGATGCACTCACCGATGCCGAAGGGCAGGAAGCCGAAGGCCGTGCGCAGTCCCACCGTGCTGCAGATGGAAGCCGTGGAGTGCGGTGCCGCCTCACTGGCGATGGTGCTCGGCCATTACCGACGCCATGTGCCGCTCGAGGAACTCCGTGTCACCTGCGGGGTCTCCCGCGACGGCTCCCGGGCCAGCAGCCTGCTCAAGGCGGCCCGTGGGTACGGCTTCGACGCCAAGGGCATGCGGATGGAACCGGCGGCGCTGGCGCTGGTACCGGCCCCGGCCATCCTGTTCTGGGAGTTCAACCACTTCGTCGTCTACGACGGGATGGGTCGCCGCTTCGGGCGCCACGGGGTACACATCAACGACCCGGCCCGGGGTCGTCGCTTTGTGTCGTTGGAGGACTTCGACAGCAGCTTCACCGGTGTCGTGCTGACGTTCGCGCCCAACGCCGGCTTCCGCCGGGGCGGTCGCAGGCCGGGGATCAGGGCGGCGCTGCCCGCACGGCTGCGGGGCACCTCGGGCACGATGCTGGCCGCGCTGGTCGCCAGCTTCCTGCTGGTGGTGGTGGGCGCGGCGGTGCCGGCTCTGAGCCGTGCCTACATCGACCTGTTCGTGTTCGGCCATCAGACGTCGCTGTTGCCGGTGATCTTCTCGTCGATGGCCGCCATGGTGGTGCTGACCGGCGTGCTGACCACGCTGCAGCAGGCGAACCTGCTGCGTGGGCGCATCATCTCGTCCACCCTGGGCAGCGCCCGGTTCCTGCGGCATCTGCTGAGGCTGCCGGTGACGTTCTTCGACCAGCGCTACCCGGCCGACCTGGTCCAGCGCCTGCAGTCCAACGACACCGTCGCCGAGACGCTGGCGCGGGACCTCGTCGCCGCCTGTGTGGATGCGGTGGTGGTGATCGTCTACGCGGTGCTGCTGTGGATGTACGATCCGCAGCTGACGGTGATCGGGGTGCTGCTCGCGCTGCTCAACGTGGTGGCGCTGCGTCTGGTGTCCCGTATCCGGAGCAGCGGGGTGGACAAGCTGCGCGCGGACGGTGCCCGGCTGACCAACACCTCGTACAGCGGACTGCGGTTGATCGAGACGATGAAGGCCACCGGTGGCGAGAACGGGTACTTCCGCCGTTGGGCCGGCCAGCACGCGACGACGCTGGTCGGGGAGCAGCGGCTCGGTGTGCCGAGCGCTGCGCTGGCCGTCGTCGCACCCGCCCTCGCGGCGCTGAACAACGCGCTGATCCTGTTGATCGGCGGGCTGCGGGCGGTGGAGGGGCATATCTCGATCGGTCTGCTGGTGGCCTTCCAGGCGCTGGTGACCAGCTTCAGCGCGCCGGTCACCCGGCTGAACGCGGTGGCGGGCCGGGTCCAGGACTTCGCGGCGGATGTCGCCCGGCTGAAGGACGTCGAGGGCTTCCCGGTGGATCCGCGGTGCACGCGGCGCGAACCCGCCGCGACCACGCGCAGACTGATTGGGCATGTGACGCTTCAGCACGTCACCTTCGGCTACAACCTGCTGGACAAACCGCTGCTCAGCGGCTTCTCTCTGTCGGTCGGCCCCGGGCAGCAGGTCGCGCTCGTCGGCGGATCGGGCAGCGGCAAGTCCACCGTGTCCCGGCTGGTGTCGGGTCTGTACCAGCCCTGGGAGGGCGAAATCCGCATCGACGGTCAGCGGTTGGAGGAGATCCCGCGCGCCGCGCTGTCCGCCTCGGTCGCGTTCGTCGATCAGGACGTGTTCCTCTTCGAGGGCACGGTCCGCGACAACGTGGTGCTGTGGGATCCGTCGGTACCGGATGACGCCGTGATCGCCGCCCTCAAGGACGCCGCGATCCATGACGTGGTCGCCCGGCGCCCCGGCGGCATCCACAGCCGGGTGGTGCAGGACGGCCGCAACTTCTCCGGCGGCCAGCGGCAGCGGCTGGAGATAGCCCGGGCCCTGGTCCGCGACCCGAGCGTCCTGGTCCTCGACGAGGTGACCAGTGCTCTGGACGCGGGGACCGAGCAGGAGATCATCGACAACCTGCGGCGGCGCGGCTGCGCCTGTGTGGTGATCGCGCACCGGCTGAGCACGGTGCGCGACAGCGACGAGATCGTGGTCCTGGAGCACGGAAGGGTGTTGGAACGTGGGCGGCACGAGGACCTGGTCGACGCCGGGGGGCGATACGCCGAGTTGGTCAGGGAGCGTTGACGTGGCATCCATTCACCACCCGGTGGCCGATGGCACTGGGCCGGGCGAGATGGTGCTGGGCGCACTGGGCGCACTGGGCACACCGGTCGACTGCGCCACCACGCGCGGCCTGGCCCTGGAAGGGCCCCATGTGCTGTGGCTGGTCGTCGAGGGGGCCATGGACCTGTTCGCGGTCGACGCGGTGCGACAGGGGCGCTGGCACTTCCTCGGCCGGCTCCCGGCGGGCACGCTGCTGCTCGGACCGGCCGACGAGCCGCGGCACACCCTGCGCGGCAGGCCGTTGCATGGCTGTGAGCTGCGCCGGATCTGGCTGGGCGAGCTGTCGCGGCCCGAATTCGCCGACACCTGGTCAGAACGCCCCGGGGGCGGCCTCGGCCTGCTGGAGGACGCGTTCGTCCGCGGTATCGGGCACGGCCTGCGTGTTCTGTTCGAAGCTTCTGCGGGCGGCCGAACGGACCGGGAGCCGGGACAGTTCGCGGCGGGCGCCCATGAACCAGCCGACGAGGGCGTTGCGTGGATGTCGGTGACCCCTGGCAGCCTGCGCTACGACGGCGCGTTCGATGGGCAGAGCACCGGGGGCCTGCTGATCGACGGCGCGGTGTGGCAGCGCCTGGTCGACCAACAGACCCGGTTGCTGTTCGCGCTGGACCGCTGGCTCGAGCGGTCGGAGCGCGCCCATGAGGACCGCGCGGAGGCCGGCATCAAGGCGGGCGAAGCCGTCCGCGCCCAGGCGGACCAGGCGCTGCTGGCCTCCATCGGCACTTCGGGCAAGGCTCCGGCGGATGCCCCCGCGGGATCCGACGACGCGGCGCTGGCCGTCTGCCGGCTGGTCGCCGGCGCGGCCGGTGTCGCAATCACCGCGCCCGCCGACGGCGGTGCGTTCGGCGACCGGCTCGGCGCGGTGCAGCAGATCGCGTCGAGTTCGCGGTTGCGCACCCGGCCGGTCGGGCTCACCGGGCGCTGGTGGCGGGAGAACGCCGGTCCGCTGGTGGGCCGGCGCAGTGGGACCGGCGCCCCGGTGGCGCTGCTGTGGCGGCACGGCAGGTACGAGGCGGTGGACCCGGCCGGCGGAACACGGTCAAGGATCGGCAGGGCGAACGCGGACGAATTCGAGCCGCGGGCCGTGATGTTCTACCGACCGCTGCCGGAACAGCCCCTGTCCGCCTGGCGGTTGCTGCGCTTCGCCCTGCGCGGCACCGGGACGGACCTGCGCAACCTGGTGCTCGGCGGGCTGGTCGCAGTCGTCCTCGGCGCGATGGTGCCCATCGCCACCGGGCGGGTCCTCGGTGACTACGTGCCGAACGCCGAGACCGGCCTCATCGTCCAGACCTGCCTGGCGATCGTGGCCACCGCCGTCGTCGGCGCCGTCTTCATGCTGATGGAGAACATCTCCATCCTGCGCATCGAGGGGCGCATCGAAGCCACCCTGCAACCGGCGGTGTGGGACCGGCTGCTGCGGCTGCCGGCGAGGTTCTTCGCGGAGCGCTCCACCGGGGAGCTGGCCACCGCGGCGATGGGCATCAGCGCCATCCGCCGACTGCTGTCGGGCACCGGCGCGATGATCGTCCAGGCCGTGACGGTCGGCACGGTCAGCCTCGCTCTGCTGCTCTGGTACAGCCTTCCGCTGGCGCTGGTGGCACTCGCCGTGCTGGTCGTCCTCGGCGCCGTGTTCCTCGGGCTGGGGCTGCGGCAGTTGCGGTGGCAGCGCCGGCTGATCGTGCTCAACAACAAGCTCAACAACCAGGCGTTCCAGACCCTGCGTGCACTGCCCAAGCTGCGTGTCGCCGCAGCCGAGAGCTTCGCCTACGCGGCCTGGGCGGGTGAGTTCGCGCGCAGCCGCGAACTGGAGCGGCGGGTCGGCCGGATCAGGAACCTGATCACGGTGTGCGATGTGGTCTGTCTGCCGCTCTGCACACTCGCCATGTTCATGCTGCTCGCCGGGCCGGCCCGCGGGGCGCTATCGCCGAGCGGCTTCCTCACCTTCAACACCGCCGTGACGATGATGCTGACATCGGTGACCCAGCTGACCGGCGCGCTCATCTCGACCGCCTCCGTACTGCCGATGTTCGAGCAGATCAAGCCGGTGCTCGACGAGGCTCCCGAGGTACGCGGGGGCAGCACGGCGCCCGGCGCCCTCAGCGGCGCGATCGAGGCCAAGGCGCTGTCCTTCCGCTACACCGAGGACGGACCGCTGGTGCTCGACGACGTGTCGTTGCGCGCGTCGCCGGGCGAGTTCGTCGCCATCGTCGGCGCCAGCGGCTGCGGCAAGTCGACGCTGCTGCGACTGCTCATCGGCTTCGACCGGCCGGCCCTGGGCAGCGTGCTCTACGACGGCCAGGACCTGGCGACCCTCGACCAGGCGGCGGTGCGCCGCCAGTGCGGCGTTGTCCTGCAAAACGCGCAGCCGTTCGCCGGCTCGATCCTGGACTGCATCCGCGGCACCGGGATGTACTCCCTGGAAGAGGCCTGGGATGCCGCCGAGATGGCAGGGCTGGCCGAGGACGTCAAGCGCATGCCCATGGGCATGCACACCGTGCTCTGCGACAGCGGCGGCACCGTCTCCGGCGGGCAGCGGCAGCGCCTGATGATCGCCCAGGCACTGATCCGCCGCCCACGCATCCTGTTCTTCGACGAGGCCACCAGCGCGCTCGACAACGAGACCCAGCGCGTGGTGATCGACAGCACCCGCACGCTCCGCTGCACCCGGATCGTGATTGCCCACCGGCTGTCCACCGTGCTGGACGCGGACCGGGTGATCGTCATGTCCGAAGGCAGGGTCGTCCAGCAGGGGCCACCCGCCCAACTGCTGGCCGACACCGACGGCTTGTTCCATGAGCTGGTCCGCCGCCAGATCCGGTGAGAAACCCGCCGCAACGGCGGCCGCACCACGATCGCGCGGACCGCCGGACTCAACACGTCGGCCTGCTCCCCGGGCCCGCACTCCTTGCACCGCCACGGCCTTTCCCAAGCCGCGTTCCATGAGATGAGCGTGCGCGACCGCCGGCCGAGAGCACGGGGAAATTCGGTTGCCGCGGGCCGCCGTCTCGATCATGATCGCCCGCATGGACTTTTGATGACTGCCACGTAGTACGTACCTGTCGCGCGATCGACCTCGGAGCCTGACGACCCAGCCCCGGGGCGATGGGTCGCGCCCCTCGTGAGCATCCGTCAGAGAGCGGGAGCCGCCGAGTGAGTTCGGCATGCCCTCCTGCTGAGTCCTGAAAGCACCCAACACACATGAATACCGACCGCAAGGCCCTGTGGGCCGTGCGTCAGTCCGCCCTGCCCACCGTCATCCGGTCCTGCCCGGACTGTCCCGGCATGCGGCACCGCGCCTCGGGAAAGATCCGCGTCAACGCGAACGGCAAGCTGCTCGACGTCTGGCTGCTGCTGAGCTGCGCGACGTGCGACCGGACCTCAAAGGTGCCCGTCCACGAACGCGTCCACGTCTCGACGCTGGAGCCGGCCCGACTGGTGGCGTACGAGATCAACGACCCGGCAGCGGTACGGGAGTTGGTGACGAGCGCGTCGCTCGCGGCGAAGAACCGGTACCGGCTCGACTGGACCGGGACGTGGGAGCTGGAGACCCGGATGCCGCTGTACGCGCTCGACGACCCGAACCCGCTCTCGGTGCAGGTGCGCTTCGAGCTGCCCGCGCCGGTCCGGGTGGAGCGGCTGCTCCAGCTCGGTCTCGGCCTGAGCCGGGCCGAGGTGCGCCGTCTGGTCGCGGACGGGCGGATCCGCCTGCCGTTCGCTCCGGACGTCAAGGCGCACCAGGACTTCGAACTCACCATCCACGGACCCGGTTCCGTCGATGCGGCCAAGCACGCGAAGTCCCTCGATGCGCCCAACGCCGAACGCACCGACCTGGCTCGGATCGGGCTGCCGCCCGCACCCGGCCGGGAGCTCCCAGGCCGGGCCACGGCGCACGCCTAGTACTGCAACGGTGCTTACCGTGACGGTTGTTGGATTTGCTCGTTGGACCGTTCATGGGTGGGGACATATCCGAGGTCGATGCTGGTCGCTGGTCGGATGGGCTGGCCGGGCTGCATGAGCGGTTTGCTCACCGGTTCGCGCGGAGCGAGTCGCGGGAGTCGGCACTGGCCTACATGCGGGGCCTGCTGGCGCCATTGGAACGCAAAAACGGGTGGACGGTCGCCGAGGAAGTCGGCCACGGCGGCCCGGACCGGATCCAGCGGTTGCTGAACCGGATCGACTGGGCCGCCGACGGGGTGCTCGACGACGTGCGCCAGTACGTCGTCGAGCACCTGGCAGATCCGGGCGGCGTGCTGATCGTGGACGACACCGGCTTCCTGAAGAAGGGCGAGCGGTCGGCCGGCGTTCAGCGGCAGTACTCCGGGCTGAAGAACCAGGTCACGCACCTCGCCCTCGCGGGCGCCGTCCTCGCCGACCGGTTGCGCCGCGCTCAGGAGGCAGAACCCCTGCCGGACAACGTGCGGCACCTGCCCCGTCCCTGAGGCCATCGGACAGACGGGCCCCGCCCCTTCAGCGAGCCGATAGACGCCGGCCCTGCCCCGGGGCCCCGTTCCGCACAGGCCGGATCCGTGCCCTGCCACGCGACGGCAACCCTTCGTCGGGCACACGAGCGCGCCGCGGCGTCCGTCGTACGGGCGGCGTCCAGTTGTTCTCCGGCCTCCCGCGGTGGATGCGGTCAGTCTTGAGGCACTTGGACGGCGGCCGGTGGGGCCGCCGCGGAGAGAAGCCGTCGTGATGCGGGGGAGCAGTGGTGTCGGCGTGCGCGCGCAGGCTGGGCGCTGGGTGGTCCGCCTCCTGGGAGGCGGGGCGGGGCCCGAACGTCAGCCTCCGAGGAACCGCAGGACGGCCAGCACCCTGCGGTTGGCGCCGTCGTCCCGAGGCAGCCGCAGTTTGTCGAACACCGCGTTGGCGTGCTTCTCCACCGCGCTCCTGGAGACGAACAACTGCTGGGCGATGGCCGTGTTGGTGCAGCCCTGGCCATCAGCGTCAGCACGGTCCGCTCACGGTCCGTCAGCAGATCGAGATCGTCGGTGTGGCGCGTGCGCGCGAGAAGGCGACGCACCACGTCGGGGTCGAACACCGTGCCACCGCCGTGCACCCGCTCCAGCGCGGACAGGAACTCCTCCACCCTGCCGACCCGGTCCTTCAGCAGGTATCCGACGCCCCGGGTGTCGGCCGCCAGCAGCTCGGCGGCGTACCGCTGTTCGACGTACTGCGACAGCACCAGCACTCCCACCCGCGGGTGCTCGGACCGGATCCGCAGGGCGGCCCGCAACCCCTCGTCGGTGTGGCTCGGCGGCATGCGCACGTCCACCACGGTGACGTCCGGGGGCTCGGCGGCCACCGCGGCCAACAGCGCGTCCGCGTCCCCCACCGCGGCGGTCACCTCATGCCCCTCGTCGGCCAACAGACGGACCGGGCCTTCGCGCAGCAGCGCGGAGTCCTCGGCGATCATCAACCGCATAGCAGCTCCGTCACCACGCACGTGGGGCCGCCCGGCGGGCTGTCCATGGTCAGGTGCCCGTCCAGCGCGGCGATGCGGCGGGCCAGCCCGGCCAGTCCCGGCCCGGCGGGATCGGCGCCGCCTCGTCCGTCGTCGCGCACCGACACCCGCACCACGCCGGTGTCCTGGCCGATCGCCACCTCGATCCGGGTGGCCCCGGCGTGCTTGGCCGCATTGGTGAGGGCCTCGCGCACCGCGAAATAGGCGGCCGTTTCGACGGCAGGGGCCGGCCGCTGCGTCAGGTCGCCGCTGAGGTGCACCGGGATGGGCGAGCGTTCGGCGTCCACGGCCAGCGCCTCGCGCAAGCCCAGCTCGTCCAGTGACGCGGGATACACCCGCCAGGCCACCTGCCGCAGCTCGTCCAGCGCCTGCTCGGCCTCGGTCTGTGCCTGCCGGTACAGCTCCTCGGAGTTCTTGCGGCGGGCCCGTCCGAGCAGCATCGCCACCACGACCAGACGCTGCCGCAGTCCGTCGTGCAGGTCGCGTTCGATGCGGCGCCGCTCGGCGTCCACGGCCGCGACGATCCCGGACCGGGTGGCGGCCAGCTCATCGATCCGGCGGCGCATCCGGGCGAGTTCGTCGGGGCCGAGGAAGCGGTGCACCAGCCTTCGTTCCAGCTCGGCGACGGCAGTCAGTCCGGCTAGGTCGAGAAAGAGCAGCATGAGACAGACGACGAGGAGGTATCCGGCGATCGGCCAGCTCGGGCCCATGCCGTCGGCGTCACGCCCGGCCGACCAGCGAGCCAGCCCGGCGGCAGCCGTCCACGCGCCCGCGCAGCCGAGCAGCGCGAGCTGGCTGCCCGGATCCAGATCGACTCGGGGCCGACACCGTCTCACAGCGAATCGCCGGCCGCACCTATCCAGGCCCGCGCCGTCAGCCCCGGGACCGGCCGATCGGACACCGCGGGCGCGGCGGCTTCGCCCGACGCAGTACGGCCTGAGCCGTCACGTAACCAACGCGACCGTCCCACGCGAATGCCGAAGCGGCTGCATCTGTCGCGCAAGAAGGCCTTGGCGCTGCTGGACACTGTGAAACTGGTCAAGGCGGAGCACTACCAGGAGACAGGCAACTGGGACGTCGTCGCCGCCGACGGCACCGTCATCTGCCACATCAGCCCTAACTACACCAACCTGCGTCGCAACGGCTGGAATGCCTGGCCGCATGGCTCCACGCCCAACCGCCACGACCACTACCCGACCCGGGAGCGCGCCGCGGCGGCTGGCGCCGACTCCTGGCTGCGGATCGTCACCACCAAACCGCGCCGCTGAACCAGCCTGGGTCCCGCCCGTACAGGGCAGCGACGATGCCCGAGAGCGTTCCGTCCGAGACGACGACGTTCGCGGGATGGAGGTCGCCGTGCACCCACACCGGCGGGCCCTCCCACGCGTCGGCCGCAACGGCGTCGTCCCAAACGGCCCGGACGTCAGCAGCGATGTCGCCAGGGACAACGGCCTGGAAGAAGTTCTCGAAGCCGTCCGTGCAGTTCCTGGGATGGGCACCGAAGTCCGTAGAGATCGGCGCCTCGGTGGGCGCCTCCACATGGAGCGCCCGGAGGAAGCCCGCCAGCGTGTCGGCCGCGTGGGCGCCGCGGCTGATCGAGCCGTGGTCCAGTGGCTCGCCGGGAACCCACGTCATCACGGTCCAGTGCTTGGGAAAGCGCTCGGACGGTTCGCCGAACCGCACCGGGAGCGGCACCGGGAGCGGCAAGCGCGGGGCCAGCACCGGTAGCCACCGCCGCTCCTTCAGCTGGAGCTCCGGAGTGGGGTCCATGCGCTGCATGCGCACAGCCAACTCATCCCCAAGACGCCACATTTGGTTGCCCCAACCGCCCGCCACCTCCCGGATGGCCAGCCCTGCAAGGTCTGGATGTTGCTCCTGCAGCAGGTCGCGAACCAGGTCTGCGGTGATCTCGATCTCGGTGTCGGCCATGCGAAGTCACAGTACTGGGCCGACAGGCGGAACGGCTCTCGCTCTCCGGAACACTCGATGTGATTCCTCTGGCATCACCAATCCGGTTACAGAGAGCTGCAGATGAGAGGCTCTGGGACACCCAGCCTCCAAGTTCAGAGAAGCATGCGTCCGGACGCCGGCTCTTCGGCCTACCCCTGTGCTTGTTGTGTGGTGGCCAGCCCGAGAGGAGCGCAGGTCCAGGTGAAGGCCGCGGCGGTTTCCGGGACTTCGAAGATCGCGTCGTAGCTGGAGAACTGGTCGTTGCCGGTCAAGGTGCCGTGGAGGAGCCGGCTGGGCGTGAAGTCGGCGGCCAGCGGCCTGGGGGTTCCCTCGCTCCAGTACGGCGAGAGGTCCCACCCCGGTGCCGCGAGTGCGTCCGGAACGTCGGAGTTGGCCTCCAGGTGGGTGAAGACCAGCGAGGGAGTGCGGACAAGCCCGCAGTGCCACACCCGAGCGGGTTCCGGTCCAGTCCCCCGCAGGGCCCCGGGAGCAGCGAGCCAGGACAGTGCCCCGTGCCCGGCCGGCGCTGGCGTACGCAGATCGACGGTCTGCAGCCGGGGAAGATCGCGGTGCTGTACGACCATCAGCAGTCGGGCCGGGTCAGGCACAGTGCCGAAGCTGCAGGCGATGAAGTGGACGCTGTGGTTCGGGGCGGTCATGGCCCGGGGAAGCGCGAGCACTGCGTGGCGGGTGCCGGGCTCGGTCAGGTAGACGGTCCACGACGGCACGGATTCGGTGTGCGCCGGCGGGCTCGGGTACTCGAAGACGAGAACGGTGAACAGCCCCGCCGGCGTGTCGAGGATGCCCCCGTGGGACAGCCGCTTCCCGGGCTCCTCCAGGAGGGTCTCGGGAGGGCGGATGACTACGGGCCGATCAGTCATCCTGCGACCGTAGAGGACAGGCCGGAGCGGCGTGCGCAGCCGCTCCGGCCGGGCCGGAGCGCACATACCACCGTCGGTCAGGCACCGCGTGCCGCCGCCTCCGCCGACGACCTCGTGAACGACGTCTTCGCGGACCTTGCCGCCAACTGGGACCTGGTACTGCGCACGGACGGCGAACGTCTCGGCCGGTTCCCGACCGGCCGAGACGAGGCAGTCGGCGGGAGCTGTAGTGTCAACACCTCCCGCCGACCAGACGGAACCGGCCCGGGGGCCCGGGCAGAGCCCCGTGGGCAGGGCGATCACTGCGCCGGCCGTCCTGTAACGGGCGTCGGCGGCCTGAGGGGACTTCTACCGGCGGCCGACGATCGCGTTGACGACGGTGTGACGGGAGGACGGATCCTCGATGCCGCCCGGCGTCCTGGCCACCACAGCGTCAGGCGTACAGGGGTCCGAGTAGGGGTTCGGGAGGTCCGACCCGTAGCGGTCCAAGGGGATTCGGGCGACCGCATACCCGGAGCCCTGTCCCTCCGGGACGGCGGAGATCTCACTCACGGTGGCCCCCCTGCCCTGATGGGATGTCGCCAGACCGAAGTACGTGGCTGCGGAGCCGACAGTCTCGCGTAGCGGGCGGCCCGGCACGTAGAGGGGAGTCCGGTGCGAGTCGCCAGGGGGGCCCAGGCTCGTGAAGACGATGCTCGCTGTGGGCTTGGTAGGGTCTGCCTTTCCCGCTGCCACGGCCAGGCCGCGCGCGGTGGCGGCGTCGGTGGCGATGGTTCCCGCCGCCGGGTTCGGTGGAACGTAGGCGGCGATGTTGGTAGCGGTGTCCGGGTTGCCGTAGGCGATGACGGCGCCCGGCGTGGTGTTCTCCTCCAGCGGGTTGTCGACGCAGTTGCGTGATCAATCCGGCGCCCAGGGTAAACGAACAGTGTCGACATGCCCAGGCTCCCCAAGATCCACGTGGGCGGCCGCGGCCAGCGGCGCATAGCGCCGCCGCTCGACCGGACTCCCAGGACGGCGCGCGTCGAGCCGGAGACCACCGCCCCGGACGGCGGCGAGTTGTGCTGCTGACCAGCCCGGTCACCGCCAGGGGTGAACGAACCGCGACCCCGGCGACGCCCTTGCGGTCCGTTCACCCCTGAACGGACCTTCAGCCGACCGCGCCGTGCGCCGATCGTTCAGGGTGAACGCACTTCCCCATACGACTGCGGGTAGGAGACGGGTGTGAGCACCACTCCGTACGGCTTCGACGCGGCGAAGCTGCGGGCCGCCCGCACGGCCGCCGGCGCCTCGGTCGCCCGGATCGCCAAGGCGGTCGGCGTCACGGAGCGAGCGGTGAACCTCTACCTCGCCGGAACGCGCGTACCGAAGCCGGAGCTGCTGCCCCGCCTGGCCAAGGCCGTCAGGGCCGCGCCCAGCCACCCACGCGGCCGCAGTCCGAGTCGGCTCGCAGTTGCCGCCCGCTCCCGGGCCTGGTCGGCAGGGCAGGTGGCGGGCGTTGCGGGGGTGGGGAAGAACGAAGGGGAGCGTCAGGCCTGGCTGGTGGCTCGCCGAGATGCCGACGGCCGGGCTCCTCGTCTGGAGGGCCCGGCCGTCTCTGTTCCGTGTGGGGCTACCGGCGCAGCCTCGCGGGGTCGAGGTCGAGGGGGAACGGGTCGGTGAGCGCGGTGGTCTCGCCGACCTGGACAAGGCGGTCGACGTAGATGCCGCGCTCGAGGTGCCCGAGGTAGAGGCGCGGGGCGGGGTCGAGTTCGAGGCGCCAGTAGTGCGGGATGCCAGCCGCGGCGTACAGGCTGGGCTTCATCTTCTTGTCGGCGACGCGAGTGGAGGGTGACGCGATCTCGATGGCGACGACGATGTCGTGCGCGCTGAGGGTGGTGCCGGCCTCGGCCGCGGCTGCCGAGTCTGCGATGACCAGGTCGGGGATCAGCAGTCCGTCGGGCACGATCACGTTGACGACCTCCAGCGCCTCCAGCGGCACGCCCGCCGTGTCGATGGCGGCGCTCAGGAGCATGGCGAAGCGGAGGCTGGCGCGCTGGTGCGGAACGTCGGGGCTCGGGCTCATCAGCAGTGCTCCCCCGACGAGCTCGATCCGGTTGCGCGGGTCTTCGGGCAGGGCCAGGACGTCCTCGACGGTCCACGGCCCGCTGTGCTCGGTGACTGCAACGCTCACGAGTCCCTTCCTTTCACCCGGCGTCTGCCGTCATTGTCCCCGGCGGGGACCTCGGGCGGTACCGGCCCACGGATTCGTACGGCGGACCGGCCCGGCAGGCCGGTCACGATCGGGGTGTCACGCAGCACCGCTGAGGGTCACCGGCGGCCGTGTCGGGCGCAGCGGGACGGCGTCGGCGCTGGCGACCGGGTGGTGGCGTGCGAGGAGCTCGCGGGCTCCGGGGGCCGGGCCAGGGCCTCCTCGTCCTCGACCGACGGTCGGTGCGCTTCTTCGGGTTCGCGCAGGCGGTTGTAGTGCCGCCACAGGATCTCCTCCCGGCAGCGGCTTCTTCGTCGAGTGCGGCCTGGCGGGCCTGGGCCTGCTCACGCATCTACCGGCGGAGCTACTGGTAGGCGGTGCTGTCGGCGAGCGGCGGCGTGGTCGGCGCGGGGACCGGGTTCGTCGTCGGCCGGACGGGGGTAGCCGGCCCGGTGTCGGGCGGCGGGGCGGGGCGGCCTGGCCGACGCGGATGTCGATGGCTCGGACGGTGTCGGGTCCTACAGCAGACCCAGCCCGTTCAGTCGGCGTTCCCGAACCACCACTCGGCGTTGTCCACGCTCGCGGCCCAGTCGTTCATGACTCGCCCGATGGCGGGAAATCCAACCTCACGGGCGACCGTCCCCACAATGAACCGTCGGTCCGCCGGTGCCTCGGCCAGCCCGTTCAGAGCGGTGAGGCCAGCCGCCAGCCCTGCCAGCTCCTCCGATGAGAAGGGGCCTCCGCGATAGGCCTGGATGCAGACGTTGGCCCCACGCTCGGTCACCTCGAACGTCCCGTCGTCGGCGACCTGCAGCACGTCTCCAGCAGCGCATCCCAGCACCAGGCCAGGGCTGCCGCTCAGCTCGAACGCGTCCGCTCCCAGTGCCCGGGCAGGAAGCACCTCGAAGACCGGGCGCCCAGCGCTATTGCGGCCCGCCCGCAGCCGTATATGGGTGTCAGCACCGACGTTGGGCTCATCCATCATGAGCGTGATCGTGTCACACGGAAGATTCGGAAGTACGTCCGGCATGCGTGCTCACACAGTGGGCAGACCATCGCGGCGGACGACACGATGGAGCACCTGGTGGACGTCCTCGGCGATCGCGTCCAAAAGCTCGGCATCGAAGATGTAGAGAGAGTGTTCCCAGGGATGTCCGAAGGTGCCGCAGCGGAGATCGTCGGCCAGGAAGATGTAGTAGTCGCCATCCGGATAGGGGCTGAGCGGCCAGCCCTCCCGAGAACGCCCTTCGAGAACCCGGGGAAGGAACATGTCGGTCGTCGGAATGTCCGGACGGAGTCGGTAGCAGGTGTGCTGCCAGTCCAGGATCCAGAGCGACTCCCCGGGGTCGCTGCACTTCGCCAGCCCTTCCTGCACCACGTCCACCAAGCGGTCGAGCTTGCAATCTCCCGGGTCGTCGTTCAACGCATCGAGACTCCACGTGATCGACGGTGAGGGCTCTGTGATGCCGGGGAAGACGTGCATGCTGGGCCGGAAGTCGAACCTGGCATCAAAGCGGTCCCAGATGTCGTTGTGGTCAGGGCCGTAGAGCCGCTGCGGGGCTTCGGTGGTCATTTGGCGAACCTATCGCCGCGGGGCCACACCCCGATCCGCGGTTCCAGTGGTTTCCCCTTGAGCCTGGGCCCCTCCGTGACATCGGCGAGGGTGTCCACGTCCGGCTGCTGGCCGGTGGCCGCGAGGATCTCCGCCACGCAGTCCGGCCAGAATCGCCGGAACACCTTGCGCAACGCGACCGGCGGTGCGGCCGCGACGAGCGCATCAGCGCGCCCCGCGCCCCGGTCTGTGGGCGCCAGTCGACACGGTGACCACACGCTGCGACTTCCAGTCACTCAGGCAGGGCCGGCCCGGCGGCTCGCGCCACCGGCTCCGGTCCTGCGAACAGCGGCGCACTAATCAGTAACCGCCCTCGTCACCACCACCGACCGCGTACGTCGCCGAAGTCGCGGAAGTCGCGGAAGTCGCGGAAGTCGCGGAAGTCGTCGAAGTCGCGGAAGTCGTCACGGTCGAAGTGGTCGTCGTGGTCACGACGGAAATCATCATGGTCGCGCCCACCGTGCTGGCCCCATGTCGAGAACATCTTTAGCATTCTCATAGTTCGAGCCCTTCTCTTTCCCTCCTATCCAATGGTACGGACGGGGGAGCCCAGTTGACTCAATTGTTTTCGAGATTTCTCGGATCGAGGGTTTTCAACAACTGTACGGGTTCCCATTAAATCATCCATGCAGGTCGGAAGCTTGCGAGTGCCCCACGGAGGCCTATCGCCGACGCCGCATCTAAACATGTTCAACTTCGATGCGTCAGAAGTTGAACGCATTCTGGATCAAGATGGCCTTCAAACAACAAAACCGGAACTGTGGTCACAGGTCTGCCCGTATTTCCGGCACCCGCAGTTTCCAGCAGTCGGGCCGACGGCCGTCTCGAGTACCAACCCAGGACTGCGACGCGGCCGAGCGCATGCTCGGCGGGCCGCCCGGGGTGGACGACGCGACCGTCGAGGCGTTGGGGACGCTGACGAAGGCGCTGGAGTACACCGAGCGGGCCCGCGGGCACCTGTACGCGGTGCACCACATGACCGGTGGCGCCGACCGGATGCTCGCCGAGGCGGTGCGGATGCTGCGCCTGGCCGGGCACGAGGAGCGGGCCGGCCTGGTCGAGCGGGAGCTCCTGGGCCGGGACGTCGTCCCGGGCATGGGGACCTACCAGCTGATCGAGGCGTACGACCGCACCTACTACCGGGTGTTCACCGCCGTCGAGGAACAGGTCCGCCAGGACCTCGCCCCCGGCCGCCGACACCTAGCCGAAGCCGAGATGCAGCGGGCCGCGCGCTCCCACCGCCGCGGGCACACCGCCCCGTAGACCCGCGTCTTGTGGCCAAGCGTCCGGAAACGAAGCGCACGCCCGGCCGGGCCCCGGGGAAGAAAGGGTGTTCCGCGGGACCCCGACCGATGGGAGGCCGGCAGCACCGAGCCGCGGCGCGGCTGCTCTGCTCGACGGCTCGGTGGTGCTGTGGTGGGGCCGCCGTGGCGGAAATGCCAGACCCGCTGATCAGCAGACGGCTGCAATCTTTCGGCCACGAACATGCCATCCGGCGCCTCGCAACCGGTTGCAGCGCCACCACCGTGCAGCGCTGCAACCAGCCAGCCATTCTGCAGGACGGCCGAACAGGTGCAGGCTCGCAGGGTGCGACGGGGCCTGGCCTGCAACGGGGAGTTCCTGCGGGGCGGAACTCACCAGGGGAGGGCGAAACTCACGGCTTTCCTCTGACAGAGGATCTTGACCGTTTGGCAAGTGATCTTGACTACTGCTCCCCCGCACGGCTGGCAGACGAGCCCGATGCGATGGCCGCGGTTACGGGAGCCGGTCGGGCCGGTCTTTGGTGGGGGTGCGGATGGCGAGGACGGCCATGTCGTCGTGGCCGTCGCTGGAGTGGTGGTCGGCGAGGGTGCGGACGAGGTCGTCCAGGGACTGGTGGGCGTGGGCGGCAGCGAGGTCGGCGAGGGCGACCAAGCGCTCGTCGATGGGGTGGTCGGGGTGTTCGACGAGACCATCGGTGAACATCAGGACAGTGGCGTCGCGGCTGCAGGTGACGGCCATGGGGCGGTCGTCCGCCACCGCCGCCGCGACCTCATTCACCTTCTTTCAATGGCCGACGAGTGGCGCTGCGAGCAGCTGACCGGTGGTCACGTCCATCGGCGGACCGTTCTGTCATGGCTCCCCGTCACCGCGACCCGGCTCCCGGGGTCGGCCCCGGAGCGGGGAGCACCCGACAGCGGTGTCCCCGGCCCGGCCCTCCTCGGCGTGCCGTCAGCGGCGGGCGGCGCGGCGGCGGCCGACGTAGACCGCTGCGGCGCCGGCGGCGAGCAGTGCTGCGGCGCCGACCGTGGTGGCGGTCAGGGCGCCGTCGTCGGATCCAGTCGCGGCCAGCGTCGGTGCGGGCGCGACCGGGGCCTGGGGCGAGTGCGAGGGGGTCGGGGACGGTACCGGGGCGGGGCTGGTGGTGGCCGTCGGCGTCGTCACCCCGGTTGGGACCGGGATCGGGACGACGGGCGGGGTCGGGGCAGCGGTGGCGGAAGTGGGAATGGGCGTCGGGGTGGCGGTCGTGGAGCTGCCGGTGGGCTTGGGCGTGCAGGCCGTTCCGCCGTTCCAAGAGGCGATCATCAGCCCGGAGAACGGCTCGTCCGGGTAGTGCGGCAGCGGGTGGTCGCTGTCGCTGCCGTCGTACTTCTCGCCGACCGCGTAGAGAGCCAACTCGCCGTAGCACTGGGGAAGATGGGCGGTGATGTCGAGCGTGGCCCGGTAGTGGTCACGGGTGAGCGTGACGGTCGCCCAACCGAGGAAGGTCTGGTGGCCGGAGGCGGCCCAGGCCGCTCCCTGCGTCGCGTACGAGCCCAGCGAGACGTGATACTCGCAGCCCGCGGTCGGCTCGCCGGCCAGCCGGACCTCGACGGTGCCGGATTCGGCGGGCATCGTCCCGTCGGCCGTCCAGTGCGTGCCGCCGTCGATGGAGTACTGGACCGGTCCTCGCCCGCAGTCGGTCCCGGCGTGGGCGGCGGGGGCGGCGAGGAGAGGAACTCCGGCGGTGAGGCCGAGTGCCGCGAGTGTGGGCAGGCCGCGGCGGAGTCGTGCGTGCATGAGGATGTGCTCCTGATCGGGTGGTTCTGGAAGGGCGTGGGGGTTCAGGGAGGGTTCACAGGGCCGCGGGTGCGGGGGCGGCAGCGCCCTGCGCTGCGGCCGGGTACTCCGTCTGGCCGTCGCCCTCGATGTCGACGTGGGGCAGCAGGCGGTCGAGCCAGCCGGGCAGCCACCAGTTGCCGTCGCCGAGCAGGACCATGGTGGAAGGGACGAGCAGGCCGCGGACGATGGTCGCGTCGAGTGCGACGGCGCTCGCCAGGCCGATGCCGAACATCTTGACGACGGGGTCGTCGGAGAGCAGGTAGCTGAGGAAGACCGCGACCATGATCAGGGCTGCCGAGCTGATGATCCGTCCGGTGCCGGCGAGTCCCGCTACCACCGCACGGCGGCTGTCGCCGGAGCGCAGGTAGCCCTCGCGCACGGCGCTGAGCAGGAACACCTCGTAGTCCATCGACAGACCGAAGAGCACCGCGAACATCAGCAGCGGCACGTAGCCCGGGATCGGTACGGCACCTTCCAGGCCGATCAGCCGGGCGCCCCAGCCGTGTTGGAAGACCGCGGTGAGCACGCCGTACGCGGCGGCGACCGAAACCAGGTTCATCACGGCGGCCTTCAGCGCGACGATCGGCGAGCGGAAGGCGAGCAGTAGGAGCAGGCCCGCGACGGTCAGGACGAAGCCGACGACGAGCGGCATGCGGTGCGTGATCCGCGCGTTGAGGTCGGCCTGGGCGGCCGGGGTGCCGCCGACGTGCACCGTCTGGCCGGTGCCGGCGGTGGCGGCGGGCAGGACGTCCGAGCGGAGGCGGTGGACGAGTGTGGTGGTGGCGGGGTCGGAGGGGGCGGTGGTGGGGGTGACCTGCCAGCGGACGGTACGGCCGTCGGCCGCGACCGCGGGCGGGCTGACGGCGGCGACGCCCTCTCCTCCGCGCAGCGCGGTGGTCACGGCCGCGAGGCGCGGGTCGCTGGTCCCCGCGCTCGCCTGCGCGGGCGTGGGCAGGACGTCGACGACCTGGAGCACGCCGTTGGAGCCCGGGCCGAACGCGGCCGCCATCCGGTCGTACGCGGTGCGGCTCATGGTGCCCGCGGCCTTGCTGCCGGCGTCGAGTTGGCCGAGGTGGAGACGGGCCGCGGGGGCGGCGAGGGCGCCGAGCAGGGCGAGGCCGGCCAGCAGCAGAGGCCACGGCTTGGCCGCGACCAGCGCGGCGACCCTGCCCCACCCCCGTGGGCGTCCGTCGGCGGCGGGAGCGGCGGGCTGGGGGGTCAGCCGATTCCCCAGCAGGACGAGGAGCGCGGGCAGCAGGGTGAGGTTGATCCCCAGGGCCGTCACCACGGAGATCGCGGGCGCGAGGGCCAGGGCGTAGAGCAGAGGGAGGCCGCCGAGGGCCAGGCCGGCCAGGGCCGCGACGACGGCGCTACCGGCGAAGGCGACGGACTTGCCGGAGCCGGCGGTGGTACGCACGGCCGCCTCCTCGATCCCGACTCCGGCGGCGCGCAGTTCCCGGAAGCGGGTGAGCCCGAAGAGGGTGTAGTCGATGCCGACGCCCAGTCCGATCATGGCGGCGATGGTCTCGCCGGCCTCGGGCACGTCCATCAGGTGGCCGACCAGGCCGAGGACGGGCAGGGCGATGCCGAGGCCGATCACTCCGGCGAGCAGCGGGAGCCCGGCGGCGACGAGGCTGCCGAAGGTGAGAGCGAGGATCACCAGGGCGGCGCCGAGGCCGATGGCCTCGCTGCGGCCGGTGCTGCCCTTGTCGACGGCCGCGGCGAGGTATCCGCCCGGGGTGGCCTCGATGCCGGCGGCGGTGGCCGGTGCCGCCGCGGCCAGGACGGCGTCGGTCATCTCGGGCGTCACCTCCCGCCCGGTGACGTCGAGCTCGACGGAGAGGTAGGCGGTGTGGCCGTCGGCGCTCATGGCCGCGGCGCCGGCCGGGTCGTAGGGCGTGGTGACGGCGACCACGTGGGGCACCGCGGCGATGGCGGTGGCCGCGTTGCGCACAGCCGCCGCGGTGTCGGTGGCGGTGAGCGGGGCAGCGGCGGCGGCGGTGTGCAGCAGGACGGGCTGCTTGCCTGAGGCCGAGCCGGGGAACGCGCTGTCGCCGATGTCCCGGGCGGCCTGGCTGTCGCTGCCGGGGATGGAGACCGCCTCGCTGGTGACGCGGCCGAACAGGCCGACGGCCGTGAGCGCGGCGGTCAGCAGGAGCAACCAGACCGCGGCCACGCGCTTGGGTCTGCGGGCGCACCAGCGCCCCACAGTGGTGAACATCTGAAGCGAACAGCCCTCTCGTACACAGTGGGACAGCGAAGGCCCCAAAAAAACTCATTGCACTCAGCGTGCAACGCGTAGACTTGCACCCGTGGTGCAAGAATGTCAACGAGAGGGCGGAGGAACCCACGTGAAGCGGACCGAAGCCGCCGGACCCGCCACTGACGGACGCACGGAGCGCGGGCGACAGACCCGAGAGAAGATCGCTGACGCGATGCTGTCGCTACTCGACGAGGGCCAGGCCCACTTCCCCGCCGACAAGGTGGCTGAGCGGGCGGGAGTCTCCCGCCGGCTGGTGTTCCACCACTTCGCGGACATGGCCGAACTGGCCGAAGTCGCCGTCAACCGGCGCCTGGAGCAGTTGGCGGCCCAGATCCTGCCCGTCCCCACCGAGGGGCCGCGTGACCTGCGGGTGACGGCCGTCGCAAAGCAGCGCGCCCGCATCCTGGAGGGCGTCACCCCCGCCCGACTCGCGATCATGCGGCTGGAGAACCCGTCCCCCCGGGTCCAGGAAGCCGTCCAGCAGATGCTGGACTTCGCCCGCCTGAGGCTCTCCCAGATCTTCGCCCTGGAACTCGACCCCCTGCCCGAGCCGACTCGGACGGACCTGCTCAACGGCCTGGACGCAGTGACCACGTGGAGCACCTGGCACCACTGGCGCAGCTCCGGACTGAGCGTCGAGGAGGCCCGGCACACCATGGCCACGACCGTGCACGCGCTCCTCACCGCAGCCGACCGGGGGTGAAGGCCGACCGTCCCGACTGAACCCTGACCGCACCGTCCAGTGCGAGGACAGGGCCCGCCCCGCCACCAGGACGCCACCGGCGAATGCGGCACATCGCACCCCTTGAGCCAGGGTGTCGCAGCGACCACTAGAACCGAGTGGGTGTTTAGGGATGGTTTGCAACGAGTGTTTTGATCTGTTTTTATCGCATTCATTACCAAGATGCATGGCCCGAAATGCCTGGAAACTCTGCATTAGCAGGGGCATTTCGCCGCATTGCTAAACCAGACGGAATCCACCGCCGAGAACGAAGGCGAGCAGCGTCTCGTTCACCGCCATCGCGTGCTGCGCGCCCGAGCAGCCCGCACCCCGGGCCGTTCCGCCCATCTCCGAGCGGACCATCCCGAGCACCGAAGCGGGCGCTGTCACGTTGTCGGGGGTGTGGTCGGCTGAGGTTGTGTCAGGGCATCGTAGGGGGCCGACGCTGGCCCTGTCTCAGGACGCGGCGGGCGGGGCGGCGGTGCCGGTGATCTGGTCCCAGATCGCGAAGCGGATGATCATCTCGGCGCGGTGGTCGGGTGCGGTGAGGAGGTGGCGGCGTGGTCGGAAGTGGGGTGAGATGCCGCTGAACGCGGCCAGGAATCGTTGGGCTCCACCGACGGACCGGAAGCCCTTCATGGCGCGTTCTCGTCGCCGGGTGGGCTGGTGGGAGTTCTCCGCCCGGCTGTTCAGTCCTTTGTGGCAGCGGTGTTCGACAGAGGGTACGACCTCGTGGTGGGCCGCGCTGTAGGAGCGGAGCTTGTCGGTGACGATCACCCGGGGCACCGCGCGGGTCGTCTTGAGGAGTTTGCGGAAGAATCGCCTGGCCGCGGTCTTGTCGCGGCGGTTCTGAACGAGGATGTCCAGCACGTTGCCGTCGGCGTCGACGGCCCGCCACAGGCCGATCGGCCAACGTGACAGTGCCCTTCGGGGTTTGACAGTAAAGCTGTAACACTCGCGATGATAGAGAAGCGACCCGCCGGTAACGATACCTCCACGCCCCGTCCCGGCCCGTCTTCCCCACCCTACGTGCAACCGCCGCTGCGGAGGGTGTCAGCATACCGACAGTGGGGCACGACACGGTCAGCGTGTCGCAGAGCAAACTGCCCCCACACAGAGGGAGGGAGAGCTACATACCCATGGGAAAACCCGACTTCACCACCGGCCCGGTCGCCCCGGCAGCGGCATCGACACCCGGCACGCCGCCGAGCACCTCGCCGTACGCCAACCCCGCCAAGAGCGGCGACACAGCGCCCTGGAACGCCGCTCCCCCCGGCATGGCGACCACCCAATTGGACACCCCGCACGAACTCGCCGCCTCGGCCGGGATAGCCCGGCAGATCGCCACCGACCTCAACCAGGCCAACGGCAACAGCGGGCCCCTCACGCTGGGCCTCAGTGACTACGTGAGCGCCGCGTCGGCGGGTACCCGCGGTTTCGCCTTCAGCAGCGCGCTCACCAGCTGCACCGAACGGTGGCTGAAGCAGTGCACAGCCCTGCACGACCGGATCGACGGGATCGCCACCAACCTCGACACCACTCAGCAGACATACACGGCCAACGAGGACAAGAACGCCCAGCTGTTCGGCACCGCAGTTCACTAAGGGGGAACCGGGCACATGGTGTCCTTCAAGCAGTTATACGAAGCCCGTCCGGACGCGGTCACGGAGGCGTCCGAAGCCTGGTCCAGCATCGCCAAGACCCTCACCACCCTGGACGGCCGGGTCCGCAAGGACCTCACCAGCACGGCGCAGCGGGCCGGTTGGAAGGGCGTGGCGGCGGCCAACGCGAACTCGGCATTGGAGGGGGTGGACACCGACTTCAAGCAGGCGTCGGCGGTCGCGACCGCCCTCGCCGCGATCATCAGCACCGCCGCCGAGGAGTTCCGCGCGGCCCACCGCGACCTCCTCACCGCGATCTACGACGCGAAGACCGAGGAGCTGACCGTCACCCCCGATGGCGAGGTCTGCTGGTCCCCGCTGCCCGGCTCGCGGAACGACCCCGACGGGGTCGCGGCCGCCAAGAAGTACAACACCGAGATGCGGGCCAAGGCCGACGCGATCTCCACCCGCCTCGGCAAGGCCGTCGACCGGGCCACCGCCGCCGATCAGACGGCCGCCGCCGCCCTCCAGAGCGACATCGGCACCAGTACCACCTCATTCAACCCGAAGCCGTACGGCGCTGGCCCGATCGCTGACGCCAACCGGGCCAAGGACCTGATGTCCAAGGCCGGCAGCCTCTCCGATGACCAGCTCAAGCAGTTGCAGGCCCTCATGGCCGCCAACGCGGGCAACAAGGACTTCTCCACCACCCTGCTCAACGGCCTCAACTGCGGCGGCAAGACCGGCCCGGACGCGCTGCTGGAGTACTCCAAGATCTACGGCGACCTGGCCCACGGCAATCACAACGCCAAGGGCTACCAGGACGTCTACGGCAACCTGTCGACGGTCCTCGCCACGGCCACCCGCGACGGCGGCATGGGCAAGGACTGGGAGGACGGCCTCCTGAAGGCCGCACGCCGGCCCGGAGACTCGGCGGCCGGCTGGAACGACAACTACCCGGCGCTCACCTCGCTGATGGGCGCGGGCGGGAAGTTCGACAAGTCGTTCCTCCTCAAGGCCGGAAACGACCTGGTCGACTACGAGCGCACCAGCAAGGCCAAGGGCGAAGACCTCTGGGGCCCGAAGTGGAACGGCGGGGCCAACCAGTCGGACCCGATGGGCGGTCTGATGAACGCGTTCAGCCATAACCCCGAGGCGTCGAAGGACTTCTTCGACCCCGGGAAGGGCAAGAATCTGGACTACCTGCTGCACGAGCGGAAGTGGCCCGCCCAGGGAAGCGAGCAGAACGCCGTCGCCGGCTTCACGCCCTCACGTACCGCGTTCGGCTACGCTCTGGAGGCGGCCACGACCGGTCGGGACCCGCACAGCGACCAACCGGTCGTCCGCCCCCACGACAAGGTCATGTCGCAGATCATGGACGAGACGATGAAGTCCTTCGCTGGCACCGGTCAGGGGGACAAGACGTCCCTTCCGGCCGGACTCCGCCGGCCGATGGCCGACATGATCGCCGACTACGCCGCGGACATGCACGAGATCCTCGGCAAGCCGCTGCACGGCCCTTCCGAACCCAGTGGTCTCACCGTCACCCAGGACCAACTCCTGCGTCTCATCCGGGGCTCCGCCGAGGACCCGGCGTCCTTCGCCGTCATCCAGCACGCGGAGACCCAGGAGATCGCCCGTCGCTTGGACGGGCTCGACCGGGACGCCGTGATGCCCGATGCGACAGGCCATGCGAAGCCCCAGCTGGAAGCCCTCATCCACAACTCCGCCGCCACCCTCGGCGCACTCGACGCGGTGTACGCCGACGCCGCCGTCGACCACGCGGACGCCGAGAAGTCGACCGCGGATTGGCAGGCGAAGATGAACTACCACCTGCTCGGCACGCCCGCGAACCTGATTCCGGGAGTGGGTGACGTCGCGCAGCGCTACGTCGACATCGGGACCGCCGCGTACGCGGACGGCGTCAAGTCGAAGATCGACACGGGGCTCAAGGACAATCTGAGCTCCCACTTCTCGGCAGGGCGGCAGCAGTTGGACGCGATGATCAACTACAAGATGGTCATGTCCGGATACGACCGCAAGACCCTGGACCTCGACGGCGGCATCCCCCAGCAGCTGCAGGCGAACGCGGGTACCGCCTACGACGTCGGGATCAACAACACCTATCGCACCGTCTTCGGCAGGTCGTGAGCACCGTGGGAACTGGAAACAAGAGCGGGCCTCCCGACGACAACGCAGGGCCGGCCAGCAAGGTCGGTGCCGCGCTGAATCGGCGCGGGTTCACCACACGGAGGCTGCGGATTCGGCTGGCGGTGGTGCTGTTGGCATTCTCCCTCGTCCCGGTCGGAGCGGTGGGCTTCGTGCTGTACCGGCTGACGAACCTCGGAGGCCCGGACAGCGTCTGCGACGGGGCCGTCACCGCGGACGAGGTGCACGATCTCCTGGGGTCCGGGCGGATCAGCGAGGACAAGGGACGCTACTCGGCGACGAAGGACTTCACCGGGAACAGCTGCTCCGCCACGGTCCGATCCGGCCTGTTCGAGACTTCCGAGAAGGTCGTACAGTTCAACATCGTCCTTAACACCGGCGACGGCCCGGGCACGTTGGCCGCATCGGATGCCCGGCTGTTCTCCGGCGACGCGGCCGGCTCGGTGACCCCTGACGTCGCGTGGGCTGTGCTCCCCGAGGGGTGCCAGAAGGGCGTACGCACCGAGGTGTTCACCAGCGAGAAGGGCCATGACGAGGCCAGGGCTCGCATGGCTGTGGCCTTCGCCAACGGGGTGGCCAAGGCGCGCTCGTGCGCCGACCGAAAGCTGCCGCTACCGAAGAACCTGCCGACGAAGGGGGTCGAGAGACAACCGGACTGGGCCAACCTCTGCGGCCTGCCCGGGTTCGCACCCGCGAAGAACCCCGAGGCGCAGCTGGACGTGTCGCAGCAGGTCACCACCGGGTTCGCCCCTATCTGGTCCTGCACAATCGGCACGAACCCGACGCACGACGGTCGGACGAAGGTCTTCGCGATCACAACCGATCCGCGGACCACCGCCCTGACCCAGAAGGACGGCAAGGACCCGGCCGGGCCCGGGCGGGCTCGGTGGGTCGCCGGCGGGACACTCGTCGTCACCTGCCAGGGAAAGGACGTCTTCTTCAGCCTCAGCGGCGGCTACGAAGGACCTGCTCTGTTCCCCGACAACGACGACCTGGTGCGGAAGTTCCTCGCCGCCGGGGGCAAGGCAATCGGCTGCGAGCCGATTCTCTGATCGCCTCCGTCGAGGGGCCGACTCTGTGACGGCCACTCGACGGACGGATCGAGCGATGGCCGACCTCGATGGCGATCCCCGGAGCGGTCGCCCTGCTGCGCGATTCGCGAAACGGCTGGCGCCAGGCCACCGAATCGAGGTGGTCGCGCTGGCGTGGGCGCTGCTTCCGGGCGAGTGCGGCAGGGGTCTTCGGGTCGCGGTCACGACGTACGACGTGACCGAGCCCAAGGTCGAAACGATGGCCCGGTTCGCCACGGCGGCGGCCAACGGCATTGCGACGCAGCGAGGATGCGGCAAGGTCGTCCTGCCAGCACCGCGCACGCTGTCGACGGCCGGGGCGGAGCACAGAACGGACGGCGCCGCGGCCTGCGGCCTGCCCGGGGTCACGGCGCCCGGCGCGTCCGGCGGGCGCTTCCGGGAACGGGCGATGACCGCGTTCGACCCGGTGTGGGCCTGCTCGATCACCGACGGCGGGGACTTCCCGGTCCGGTTCGCCATCGGGACCGACCCTCGGCTCCGGGCACCGGAGGTCGACGAGGACACCTACGCCGGGTTCGGCCGGTCCCGATGGACGGAATTCAGCGCTTCGTCCAACCGCGAGGCGGTGGTGACGTGCCAGGGCAGGCCCACCTATTTCCGGCTCTCCATGCCCGTCGACGTGGGGCTGTTCCCCAGCCTCGCGGTGTCAAGAAGTCGCCCTGGGAGGTCGGCTCGTCGTGGCCGAGGGGTACCCGCAGATGGTGGTGGGTGCGGTAGAAGCGGCAGGCGGCGCGAGTCCCTGGGCGTGAGTGTGGGCCGGGCCGCCGTCCTGGGTGGATGACCCGCACCAATGTGCCACCGCTCAGCAGCCATGCCGTGATCGGCCCAGAATCGGTGCCTCAGCCAATCCGCAAACCTGCAGCTCACGGCTTCAGCGAAGTTGCATGTTTCTTGAGACTGCACATCATGCTCCCGCTCCACGGCCCCCACAAGCCACAGGCACTGTCACGTTGGCCGATCGGATGGGATGATCTTCAGGTTTGTCGTGTCTGGAGGGGGCGCTCGTGTCGTCCGCGCCGTTGTCGTACAGGGGCCACCGGTACCCGCAGGCGATCATCTCCCACTGCGTGTGGCTGTACTTCCAATTCCCGCTCAGCTTCCGCGAGGTTGAGGAGCTGAGCTGATGCCCGAGCGCGGCGTCATCGTGTCGTACGAAACGATCCGCCGGTGGTGCCTGAAGTTCGGCCAGGCCTACGCCGATGGCCTACGCCGCCGGCGGCCCCGCCCCGGCGACAAGTGGCACCTCGGCGAGGTCTTCGTCAAGATCAACGGAGAGCTGAAGTACCCACACCCCCGACAACGTGACAGCGCCCCCCGCCGACACACCCACTCCGGCCAGCCCGACACCACGCGAACTGGACGTGCCAGTGACGGCCCGCCTGTTGCCGCTCGTCGACGTCCGACAGGGCGGGACGGGCTGCCGCTAACCACGGTTCCACCAGTGGCGAGTCCCGGCGTTTCCCTCCCGAACACTGGGGAGGGGAACGCCGGCCCGTCGTCCTCGCCACCCGACCTATGCCCCGGCCTGGCCCAGACGCCGCAGCGAGGCCGAGGCCAAACCGGTGACTCCGGCCATGCAGCCGAGGACAGCGCACAACACGATCGCACTCCTGGCACCGGCCGCGATCGCGAGCCAGCCCAGCACGTTGTTCGCCACCACCAGCGCCAAGCTCTGCACGAGCGTCAGCAGCGACTGAACCCGGGACACGTGCGTGTCAGGGGCACCGGCCAGAACCAGCGGGCCCATGTGACACGCGAACATGCCCGACCCCGCACCGACGACCACGGCCGCGGCAACGGCTGCGGCAGGGGCTGGAGCCGCCGCGAGTCCAGCCAGTCCCACCGCGGCGAGCGCCAGGCCCAGGCTCGTGCCCATGCCGATCCGGCGCATAGGACCCAGGCGGGCAGCCAGCAGCGCGGCCAGGAGTATTCCGACACCCTGCCCAGCGGCGACCAGACCCGCCGGTCCAGGCCCCCAGCCGTTGGAACGGGCCAGCAGCGGGCTGAGCAGGGCAACCGCCGGCAGCAGCCCCACCGCAGCCGCTGCCGTCAACAACAACGCGGTTCGAAGGACGGGATCCTTCGCCGCGAGCTTCACCCCGTCGGCGATCCCCGCAAGCAGGCTCTCCGCGCGAGAGGACCGCTCCGCCTCGGCCCCCGGCCGCACCCACACCATGACGGCCAGGACGGCAGCGAAGCTGCCCGCGTCGACCAGGGCCGTCCCGCTCAGGCCCGCCACCGCCACCAGCACCGCCCCCAACGGGGCCCCGAGCAGGGAGGCCACCTGGCCGCCGGCCTGCCGCAGAGCCATCGCCCGGGGAAGTTGTTCCTTGCTCACCAGGCGGCGCGGCATGGATCCCGTCGCGGGGAGATAGAACGCATCGACGGTCCCGACCACAGCGGCGAACCCGAGCAGCATCCATGGCGGAGTCCCCCAGATCCGGGCCGCCACGGCCAGTGCGAGTACAGCCGCCAGCATCACCACATCGCCGGCGATCATCACGCGGCGAGCGCCGAAGCGGTCACCTACTGCCCCGCCCAGCAACAGGAGCACGGTCCGCGGCAACGTGATCGCAGTCAGCACCAGCGCGGCCATCTGACCGCCGTGAGCACTGGCCGCCCATCCGAGCGCGAAGTAGAGGGCCGCGTCACCGACCAGAGAGGCCCGGGTCCCCGCGAGCCAGCACAGATACGACCGGGGAAGAGCTGTCTGCGAGGGAGCGGAGACAACGGATTCCGTGGTGCCAAGTGATGCCATGACCGCTGACCATAGGACCCTCAAGTTGGTCGAGGGCTAGTGACGGACCAGCAGCAACCGCCAGGCGACGCTCACCTCTCCGCCCTCTCGAAGACTACGGGTGCAAGGGACGAAGGACTGTGGTGATCCAACGTCGCAGACATGTAGTCTATGAATCGCCGCAGTTCAGAGCCGATATCCGAGCTCGCGCGGTCGGTAAAATCGACGAGATCCACCGCCTCAACCATGCTTGAGGTCAAGACGATACTTTCACGTCGAAGGCGTACTCGTGGAAAGGACCTGGCTCAGCCTCCATGCCGAGGCCGTGCCGTGCCAGGCGTCGCGGCTTCGACCGTGATCCGCCGGACAGGCCCTAAGAAGCGATCCGCAAACCCGTCACCGGGCTTGGGATCTGCACGAGTGTTCGCGGGTTCCCGATTCGGGTGATCTCGGCGTCGTCGCCGCATGAAGACACGCGACCGCCTGGGCGACAGGCCCGTCCGCGCCTGCGTCGCCGCGGCCGTGCGAGAGCACCTGGCCGCCTGGCTCCGCGCCAACCCGGCGCAGGCGACGGCCGTCCTCACCCGGATCATGATGACCACTCACCACGGACAGACGTCGTCTCGGGCATGTGGACCTACCAGCTGATCGAGGCGTACGACTGCACCTACTACCGGGTGTTCACCGCCGTCGAGGAACAGGTCCGCCAAGACCTCGCCGCCCGCCGCCGACACCTGGCCGAGGCCGAGACGCAGCGGGCCGCACGCTCCCGCCGCCGCGGGCACACCGCCCCGTAGACCCGCGCCTTGTGGCCGAGCGTCCGGGAACGGAGCGCAAGCCCGGCCGGGTCCCGGGGAAGAGGGGGTGTTCCGCGGGGCCCGGCCGGTGGGAGGCCGGCAGCACCGAGCCGCGGCGCTGCTGCTCTGCTCGACGCCGGCCGAGGTGCGGCAACCGCGTCCGTGGTGACGTGTGGTCAAGGTCGCTGGTCGGCCTGCTCGCGGGTGGGGAATCCGTAACGGAGGCTCGTCATAGGCCGGACGGCCCGGCCGGCCCGCGGGGTGACCTCATGTGGGTAGCGGCCCCGCTGGCCCGAGACAGCCGAACTGCCAGGACCAGCGGGGTCTGTCGTGCACCGGTCGGAGAGCGGGCCGGCTATTCGGCCGACTTCCAGGGGCGAACGAAGTCGTGCAGCGCCGTCACGGCGGCTGGGGCGAGCATCCGGTCGTTCACCGGTGTGCCGGCCGGGTGCAGGAAGTGGTCCAGGCCGTCCAGGGTACGCAGGCCCGGGCCGGTGGCGTGTGTGTGGGCGAGTGCGGCGAGCAGTGGCGGCGTGGTCGCGCAGGGCACGTTGGTGTCGGCGGTGCCGCAGGTGACGGTGACGCGGGTGCCGGGGTGGATCGCCCGGGCGGCGTCCGGCGGGTAGACGGCGTCGTCGCTGCGGACGAACCGGGCGTTGTTCGGGCCGAACAGGGCGTTCAACAGCGCGGCGAGCGGTGGCAGCAGGGCGCTGGTGTCGGTGGGGCGTCCGGCTCGGAAGTCCGCGACGGCGGCGGCCAGGGTCGCCTTGTTCGCCCGGGCCACCTCCTCGGTGATCTGCCCGGCCGCCACGGCCTGGTCGAGCTGGCCGCCGAGTTGGGCGGACAGGAGGTCCAGCAGGCGCTCGTCCTGCGGGGCCAGCAGCGCGAGTCCCGCCGGCGCGGGCCGGACCGTACGGGCGACGAGCAGGGCCTGCAGTCCGCCCTCGCTGTGGCCGACCACCAGCATCGCGTACCGGTCGGCCTCCGGCTGCTCGCGCAGGGTCGCATAGGCCGCGGCGGCCTGGCGGGTGAAGGCGGCAAGGTCCAGCCGGCCGGGGTCGCCCTGGTAGGCGCCGGGGCCGGTGCGGCCGGTGAAGTACTTGTCGAAGCGCAGTGTCATCACGCCGTCGGCGCCGAGGGTGTCGGCTATCAGCGCCAGGGTCCCCGGGGTGAGCTGGGGCGGCTCGTCGCCGTTGCGGTCCGTCGGGCCGCTGCCGGGCAGCAGTAGGGCGGCGGCAAGGTGGTGGCCGGCCCGGTGCGCGGGCACGTGCAGAGTGCCGTAGGCGGTGGTGCCGTCCACCGTGAACTGCACCGCGCGGTCTGCGGCGGGGACGAACACGGCCGGTGCAGCCGCGTTCGCGGCGGGCGCGCCCAGTCCCGTCATGGTGACCGCGGCCAGTGTGACGGCGGTCGCTAAGGTGCTCCAACGCATCTGTTTCTCCTGTGAGTTGGGGTGTGAGTTCGAGCTCCGGGAGCTCAGCGGCCGATCAGCTGCAGGACCGTGATGAAGACGGCCAGCCCCACGAGCAGCAGCAGGCATCGCGGATTGCCGAAGTTGACGGTCCAGCCGATACCGAACCGCTTGGTGACGAAGAGGGAGGGGTCCTGCCGGTTGACGTAGAACAGCCCGCTGGCGCGCCAGTAGCGGTCATCGTCCGGGGCCACCACCCGCGGGTCCGCCGGCTCTCCCGCCGCGCCGTCCGGTTCACTCGTCGCCAGGCGGCGCCCGCCCTGCCCGGTGCGCAGCGCGATCGCGACGACGACGAGCAGGCCGGCCATGATCAGCGCAAGCACGGGGACAGGGGAGAACGAAAGGTCGCCGTGCCAGGTCTGCCAGGCCGTGGCCAGCATGCCCAGGTTGACGCAGGCCCCCAGCAGCATGACCGAGCCCGCGGTCCGGACGACGAATCGCCGGTGCCGCGCAGCGCTGGCCGCTGGCCGCGCCGGGTCGAGCTCGGCCCGGGAGTGGAGGACCAGCCAGGTCACCAGCAAGAGCAGCCCCGTGAGCGCGAGTTGGATGAAGACCGGTGCGAAGGCGGTGCCGATCGACTTGTCCGCCAGCCGGTCGGCCTCCCCGTGGGCGGCGTAGTGCATCGGCAGCCGGTCCGGCATTGACGGGTACTCCGCCGCGGCGAGCCCTGTGGAGAACACCGGGACGAGTAGCGCGGGCACGGCCCACCGCCAGGGATAGCGCACCGGATCGGTCCGCAGCGAGGTGTCCACGGCGACCACCTGGCGCAGGCCGCCGTACCAGTCCTCGCCGCGCTTGACCGTCAGGATCGCGCGACGGGCGCGCAGGTACCCGACCGTGGACACCGCCGCGATCACCGTCGACGCTCCTGCGAACAGCGGTGTGCTCGGGAACGCGAGGCAACATACGAGCTCGGCCGC
The DNA here is from genome assembly GCF_044327205.1 of Kitasatospora sp. NPDC018058. Lineage (NCBI taxonomy): Bacteria > Bacillati > Actinomycetota > Actinomycetes > Kitasatosporales > Streptomycetaceae > Kitasatospora > Kitasatospora sp. NPDC018058. The sequence goes on from NZ_JBIRFA010000033.1 coordinate 42,727, forward strand.
GAGCACCGCCCCGCCGACGCCGCCCACCCACCAGCGGTACGCGCGCCGCTGCTCGGCGACTACGGGGGCGTTGGCGTGTGCGGGCGGGGTCCGCACCCCGAAGGGCAGCGTCGGCCCGGTGAGGGTGGGCATCAGCCATGCCATCAGCAGTATGACGAATGGTATGACCACTTGAACGACAGCTGTTCCGGGCATCATGCCGGCTCTCCTAGGCCTCTGTGTAACACGCCGAGCTCTCCATCGGACGGCTCGCCGAGACGGGCTCCGAAGGAGCCGACGACCCGTCCGCACATCGTCAACACGGCCGCTGCGTCCATCCCTTGCGCCGCCGCCTCGGCGAGCAGCGTCCGTAGCCGGGCCGACCACTCGTCGGCGAAGCCGGGAGGCGGCGGTCCGGAGTGCGGGTCCCGCTGCACCACGGCGCCGCTCTTGCGGTTCAGCCGTAGCAGTCCTTCCTGGCGCAGCAGGTCGTAGGCCTTGTTGACGGTGTGGAAGTTGATGCCGAGGTCGCCGGCCAGCTGTCGGGTCGATGGCAGGGCGCTTCCCTCCACCAACTCGCCCACCGCGATGGCCGCCACGACCTGGTCCCGGATCTGCTGGTAGATCGGGACGGCGCTGCTCAGGTCGATGCTCAGGATCACGCGCGACTCCCTGGGGTATATCTGCTCTATTACTTATAGAACAGACCATCAGGTGCCTGCAAGGAAGGGAACGCCAGTGTGGCGTCAAGACGGCCGTGACTGCCGCGGCCGAGCGCGGGGGCGCAGCCATGCGGAGAGGTTGTCAAGACTTGCGGATCCGCCCCACCCGGCTTCTACGGTGACCGGGATGTTCGCCGAGGAAAGGTGGCTGGGATGATGGCCGATGCGGCTGGTACGGCACCCCGCTGACGATCAGCGCCCGCATGCCGGCCCCGGCGGGACTGAGCAAGCGATTCAAGACTGAGCAAGCGATTCAAGGCCGCCAGCGTCCCCGTCCGCTCCCTGTGCGAGGACTGGACCCAGGCGCCGCTGCCGCAACGGTGTGGGAGCAGCTCGGGCAGCTGGAGGCCCTGGGGGTTGGCTGGTAGACGGTTGGCGCCGGGGCCGTTGTCCGGGGCGTGCGCTACGCTTCGGCGGCCCCGAGAAGGCACTGGAGGCCGTCACCCCACGGGGTGGCGACCTCCAGCCTCTGGTCCGAAGGCTTGCCGGTGCCGGCAACCGACCGGGGGCACGTCGGCGTGGTACTGGATGGCTGTTGTGACGGTGTGCGAGGTCGACGGGGCGCTGGGACCATCGGGGGGTAGCCATGTCAGCGGACACGGTCATCGGCTTGGTCGGCATCGGGATCCTGACGGCCGTAGCCGTGGCGGTCGTCGCGGTGTGGCGCACGGGCTCGCCGCTGCCCCCGCGCACCGAACTCCCGCCACTTCGGCCCAACTGCACGGATTGCGGCCACCCCGCCTACTCGCACAGCGAACGCTATGGCTGCTCGGTCGCCGAGGGCAGCGGCGACATCTACGACAGCAGCGGCGACTGGATCGGCTTCCGGACCGAGCACCGTTGCGGATGCCGCGAGTACCGCGCCGTGCCCTGGCCGGACTGCACGACCTGCGGCCACCGCTCCGACGAACACGACATCTACTTGAGGTGCCGGCACGGCAGAACCCAAGGCTCCCGTCACGATGGTGCCTGCTCCTGCTCCCATTACCGCGCCGTACCCAGGCCGAAGCGGCCGGGCTACCTGGAGCGGCGGCGCGCGAGGGTCCGGCGCTGCCGCGTTCCCGCCGACTGGCGCGCCGACGGAGCGTTGTGTGTCAGGTGCGGGATATGGGAGGGCCGGTGCCGGTACGACCGTCCGTGACCTCCCCGACCCCGGCGGCCCGACCGAGCGTAGCGTGACGGCCGCCCGGCGGCGGACGTCGCCGAGCGGCAGGTGGTTCTGGTCGTCGGGCTCGTCCTCGTCCTGGGCGTGGTCGGGGCGGTTGGGGTGCCGGGCGAAGGCGGCGTGCAGGGTCGCGCCGGCCTGCCATGCCGCCGCGTGCACGATGGGCTCCGGCACGGCGGGGCCAGGGCGGGCGCCGAGGACGATCCGGCCCTCGACCAGGGCCGCCCAGCCATCCAGGCCGTCGACCTCCTTCTCCGTCCAGCCGCAGGCCAGGCCAGCGCCGTGGTACAAGGTGCGGATGCCGTCATGCCGGGTCCTGCGCAGCCACATCGAGCCGCGCACCAGCGGGGAGTCGAGGATCCGGCCCAGGTCCCCGGTCGGCGGGCGCGGGGCGGCTGCTGTACAGAGCCAGCTCCCCGGGCCCGGCGGTGAGGCGCAGCCGGGCGCGGGATTGGGTCACACGTGCGATTGCCGCCGTGGGTAAGCAGAAGAGGTACGAGTATCCGGACCGCTTGGTCGAGGCGCAGCGGGCGTTGGTGGCTGGGCGGGCCGAGCGGCGCGCCTACCTGGTCGCACTCGGGTGCTGGAGCGGTGACGCGGAGGCTGCCCGGCGGGGGCTGGGCGAGGAGCAGCTGGCCGCATCGGCCCGCCTGGAGGAGGCCGAGCGGCGGGCCTGCCACGTGGTGTGGGCCGGCGAGTACTGGGCCGATCTGTCCGGTGAGGACCGGGTCGTCGCCCACAGCCGGCTCAAGCGCGTCGACGAGCCGGTCGGCAGCAGGGCCGAGTGACGGGCGTCGGTGGCGGCGAGTACTGCGCGATCTACGTTCGGGAAGGTGGCCGGCAGACGGTGACCGACCTCGTGGCCTCGGCCATGGACGCCGTGCCGAGCAGGCACTCGGTCGCGCGAGGGGGTCTCGACTTCGAGGTGCGGCCCAACCCCGACCGAGACCGCGTTCAAGTACACGCTGTGGCACCAGCTCGCCGTCGTACGCACCCACCTCGCGTTCCTCGCCGACGCCCGTACGCGGGGCGACGCCTACGGGCCGTTCAACCTGATCCCGGAGATCACCCACCGCTTCACCGAGGGCCGCGAGGGCACGCTGCGCTCGGAGGCGTGGGTGGGGTCGTAGGTGTTGAGGTCGGCGACGACGTTGGTGGTGGTGGTGGTGGCGCACTGGCCGGCGTGTTCCAGGGCCAGGCCGCCGCCGTTGGTGAGGGCGTGGTACTGGTTGTCGGCCACGATGGTGGGGCCGTAGTCGATGGTGTGGTTGGCCAGGTAGCTGAGCGCGGCTCCGCTGGTGGCCAGCGGGGGCACGGCGGCGGCCCGGTTGGCCCAGTAGGCGGCGAAGGTGAAGGGGGTGGTGGTGGTCAGCAGGCTGATGGTGCTGTTCCAGCCGCCGTCCACGTTGTTCCACAGGTCGAGCAGCGAGCCGTCCACGTTGCCCTGCACCTGGTCACCGGTGTTCCAGCCGCTGGTGTATCGCCGATCCCCGGCCATCACAGCTCGCCGTCGGGGCGCGGGGCCGTGGCGCCGGTTGCGAGGAGAGAGCGACGCGTCTGGCCCGTCGTCTACACGATTGCGCGGATGAGACCGCAGTTCACGGCGCGGAGTCCGAAAGCAGTGGACCCCGGCCCGGGCCGTGGGTGCGGGTGCGGGCCTTGGCCGCGGGGCTGGCCCTGACCGCCGGGTTGGCCCTGCCGGTGCCGGCCCGGACCGAGCGCCCTGCCCAGTTCCTCCTCGCACCGTTCCCGCACATCTACCGGTGTCGGGCGCTGATCGGGCTCCTTGTGCAGGCAGGCGGTGATCAGCTCGCGCAGCGGCGGGGCGATGACGGAGACGTCCGGGTTGTCAGCGACGACTCGGTGGGCGACAGCCCACTCGTTCTCCGCGGCGAACGGCGAGCAGCGGCTCGGGTGGAGCACGGTGGGGTCAGCGGGAACGGGCGGCATCGTGGAGGCGGTTCCTCTCCAGTGGACCCAGGGCGTCATCCCGGTGTGTGCTGGGAGGTGTCCCGCTGGAGGAGCCTCCAGCGGGACACCTCCCAGCCGAGGCGGTTGTTGTTGTCAACGGCTGTTCGCGGATGCCATGTTCGAGGTGGTGACCGCATCTGGATCGGTGGAACGTTGCGGCGCCACGGAGCCTTCCGCGGGCTTGGCCCTCGCCAGCCACAGGCCGGTGAACACGGCGGTGGCCAATGTGATGGCGCCAGCCGCGACGAAGGCGCTGTTGAGGCCGGTCTCGAAGGAGGCGCCGCCGGATTGCCGGGTGCGGACGATAGCTCCGAGTACCGCCACGCCGAGCACCGCGCCGATCTGCCGGGTGGTGCTGCTGATGCCTGATGCGAGGCCGCCTTCCTGCGGGCTGACTGCTTGGATGGCGGCTCCCGTCAGTGGGGACATGGTCAAGGCGAAGCCGATGCCGACGACTCCCAGCCGCCACCACACGTTCCCGTAGCCGGTGTCGGCGTGCACCATACCGAGCGCCAGCAGTCCCAGGCCGGCCAGGACCAGACCGGTGGTAACCACGATTCGGAAGCCGTACCGGGCGGCGAGCCGGCCCGCGTACGGGCTGACGATCACCATGGCGAGGGATACCGGCAGGGTCTGCAGGCCGGCGCGCAGGATCGAGCCGCCCTGGACGTACACGAAGAACTGGGAGAAGAAGAACGACGAACCCATGAGCGCGAACCCCACCACGACCATGGCGGTGTTGGACACGGTGAACAGGCGCTGCCGGAACAGCCGCAGCGGCAGCATCGGCGCGGAACGACGCGCTTCGACGGCGACGAAGGCGGCGAGGAGGATCACCGCGGCGGTGAAGCTGCCCAGGATCACCGGCGACGTCCAGCCGCGGGCACCACCCTCGATCAGGCCGTAGGTCAGCACCCCCACCCCCAGAACGGACAGCACCGTCCCCGGGACATCGATCGCGGGGGCGCTCGGATTGCGGGTCTCTTCAAGGCTGCGCAGACCGACCAGCAGAAGGACCACGCCGATGGGCAGATTCACCAGGAAGATGGCGGGCCAGCCGAAGGCGTCCGTCAGCACGCCGCCGGCCACGGGGCCTGCGGCCAGACCGATTCCGCTGAATCCGGCCCACAGCCCGATCGCCTTGATTCGTTCTTGCGGCACGGGATAGGCGGCGGCGAGCAGGACGAGCGAGGCAGGGCTCAGCGCCGCGGCCCCGATGCCCTGCAGCACCCGGCCGGCGACCAGCCAGCCGAGCGAGGGCGCGAGGCTGCACAGCACCGACGCGGCGGTGAACACCGCCACGCCGGTCAGGTACACCCGCTTGCGGCCGAACCGGTCGGCGAAGATACCGCCGGACAGCAGCAGCATGGCGACCAGCAGTACGTACGCGTCGACGATCCATTGCAGACCGGTCAACTGAGTGTGTAACCGGTGCTGCATATCGGGCAGCGCCGCTCCAACGATCGTGTTGTCGAGCAGGACCATGAATTGGCCGAGGCAGGTCACCGTGAGCAGTACGGCCCGGTTTGATCGACTGCCTACGGCCGCCGCATGCGATGCAGCCATGGGGATTCCTCTCAATCGTTAGTTGCTCCCGGCCACGGTTGACGCGGGTGGTGATATGCCTGAGCGCTCTAACGCAGCCAGCGACTGCGTTAGGAGACTATAGGGAGGGCCGCCTCGCAAACGCAAGTCACGACTGCGTTAAGGTGGGGGTATGAACGATCGACAGCGAGTCCGGCGGCCCGGCGGGCGCAGCGCCCGCGTCGGCGCGGAGGTGCACCAGGCCGTCACCGACCTGATCAGCGAGCGCGGCTACGGAAACTTCACCGTCGGCGAGGTCGCAGCCCGCGCGGGCGTAGCCGACAGCAGCATCTACCGCCGGTGGGGCAACCTGGAAACCCTGCTCACCGATGTGGCGCTCACCCGCCTCAATGCGCAGTCGCCGATGCCCGACACCGGGAGCCTGGCCGGCGACCTGCGCACTTACGCGGCCAACGTGGCCCGCGAGATCACCGGACCCGACGGTCTGGCGGTGGTGCGCCTGGCCGTCGCCCTGTCGAGCAACGGTCAGCGGGGCCTGCAGGCTGCTGACGTCCTCCGCGCCGAACGCATGCGGCAACTGCAGTCCATGCTCGATCGCGCCCGCGACCGTGGCGAGCACGCACCCGACGCGTTCGGCGTGCTGGATCACATCCTGGCCCCGATGTATATCCGCGTCTTGTTCGGCATGGGCCCGCTCACCCCGGACTACATCGACGGGTTGGTCGACCGATTGCTGTGACCTCAACCCGGTTCCCGCGATCAGCCCTCGGACGCGGTGCCAGGGGACCCGCCTCAACGGAGTTTGAGCAGTCTCAGCGAAGTTTGACCGCCCGATGACTCCGGCGGCACGGCTGCACCATCCGGTTCGGCAGGACCAGCACCGGCGACGGCACGGGGCGCGGCTTCCCAACGGTGGCGGTGATCATTAAGGTGTGGAAGCTGTGAGCATGGGTGGATCCGGTGACGACTCGTGGGAAGAGTTCGTCAAGGAGTTTGAGAAGAACAACGCGGTGCGGGAGCCGAGTGTCGCCGAACAGGCGCGCCCGCCCGTGCGACGAAACGCGCGACGTCGGCTGCTGCTTCCGGTGGCCGCTGCACTGCTGGTGGCAGCGGGCGCGGGGGCGTACCTGCTCCGGCCGTCGAGCCCTGCACCGGCCGCACCGCCCGCGCTGGCTGCGCCGGCATCGTCCGATCGCTCGCCGCAGGTGGCGACGCCGTCGATCAGTGCTTCGTCGACGGCATCCGGCGCTCCGGTCTCGGCGATGCCGCTGTCCGTCCTTCCGGCGCAGGTCCAGGGGTACACGCTGGTGGCGAGCGTGGCGCGCTCGAACTGCACCGGCCCGGACACCGTGGCGCCGACCCTCGCCGGGTTGATCACGCAGGGCCACGGCTGTCTCGGAGTCAACCTGGCGCTGTACAAGGACGCCGAAGGCAACCAGTACAACGTGGCGCTGTTCACCATGGCGGACCAGGGCGACGGCGTGCACCTGGTGAGCTTTCTCAGCTCCCACGCCGACTCCTTCCAGGTCGCCGTCCATGTCCCGCCCACGGATTCGGGTCTGCGCCGGTTGCCGGCCGACAGCGGCCGCGTGCAGGGCTTCGCAGCCTACGGGCGCGGCGTGGTCGTCGGTTCGGCCCAGTGGTCCGACGGCCGGACCGCAGACCTCGACAAGCTGTCCGATCAGCTCTCGCCGCTGACCGACGCTGTCATCAAGAACGTTCCCGCCTGACGGAGCGCCCCGCCCGACTCGGTCCTCCGCGAAGGGCGCGGCGCCCTCCTGGGCGCCCACTGTCGGCGGCACGTGAAAACTGGTATCGCGCCCTGCGGATCGGGCGCACGCGGTGCCGCGCGTTCTGGGCGTCGACGAGGTCGCCCTGCGCAAGCGCGTCCTCCACGCTGCCTGACCGCTGGTCGTGGTGGCGTGGAGGGTCACGCATCGGGGCTGGACGGTGATGGCGCCGAGCACGACGGCCGAAGGGCGGGGGCTCGGGTCAGTGCCGGCCGAGGCCTCGGCTGTCGAGATAGTCGACCAGTGCAGCCTCCTTCCGGAGCAACCGGTCGCGGTCATCGGCAGGTAGCGAGGCGAGGGCGTCGAGCAGGACGCGCTTGCGAGGAACGTGGACCATGTCGCCCGAGTAGATCCGGCACCCCGAGCACCAGGCAAACCCGATGCAACGCTCGAAGCTGGAGGACTCGGGCGGATGGAATCGGTACTGGTAGGAGCGGACAGGCTCGTGACACACGAGGCAGATCCAGCGGTCACCGTCGCGGACGGACCAGCCGCTCCCCCTCTGACGCCAGGACTTCCGGCCGGCCGTCGCTCTTCAAGTTGCCATGCGCTCATTCTGCCTTGGCGCGGCGCTCATGGGACAACCGATTGCTCTGGATGCCCATGAGACGGGTACGGCAGCCGCGACCGTTCGTGATCGCGGTTCCGGGCCCACCTGCGCGGACGGCGTCACGCCACTGCCGAAAGCGGTTGGAGACGGTCGACCAGGCGCCGAACTCCTGCGGCATCTCCCGCCACTGCCCACCGGTCTTGAAACGCCAGATCACGCCCTCGAACTGCTGCCGCAGGCGCTCAGGGTACGGGCCGTACTCGCCGATCGGCAGGTACGGCCCGATGAACTCCCGCTCTTCGTCGGTCAGTTGCACTTGCGTCATGCAAGACGATCTACCGGATCAGACCCTGAGGTGAGGGCAAGACCACAAGATTGATCACGACCCGATACTCGCCCCAGGGGCCTCGGCTTCGCCGGGCTCCGTCGTCGACTCGTCGGCGGTCGCCTGCGGCCCCGTACCTTCCGCCTCGGGCTCCGCGTTCGTGCTCGCGTCGCCCCTGTTCGCGCCGCTACCCGTCCAGGTGGGCAGCTGCTTCCCCTCCGTCGCGCCGTCAGGTCGGAAGCGGTCGGCCTAGTTGTAGCCGCCGAGGTACCAGTGCTGGTCGAGGTAGCCGCCGCACGGCCACACGTTGATCGGGGCCAGGTCGCCCTGGTTGTTGCCCGGAACCGAGATGCAGTTGCCGTCGGCGTAGTCGATGTACTCCGGGTAGGCCTGGCCGTTGACCCAGTAGGTCCCCGTCCTCCAGAGCTGGGACTGGGTGCCGTTGTTGCCCTGGTAGCCGCACTGGTTGAGGGTGAGCTGGTTGGTGGTGCCCGGCGTGTAGGTCAGGCAGTAGTTGTTGTCCTTGCCGTTGTAGAAGTAGAACCAGCCCTGGTGGCTGTTGGAGTAGGACACCCCCCATCCTTGGTCGGCGGCTCCGATACAGCCGTACTCGAGGATGGGCACGCCGTTGTAGATGTTGCCCCAGTTGCCGACGGCCATGCACTTGCCGCTCCAGCCGTTCTGGAGGATGCTTCCGGCGTCGGCGCTCGCGGTGCCGCCGAGGCCGATGGTGGCCCCGCAGGCGAGGGCGACGGTGGCGGCGGTGAGCGCGATGGCGCGCTTGGGCTTTCCGAGCTTGAGCATGGGTACCCCCTGAGTGTGGGTGGCGGCCCTCGTGGAGCCGCGTGGACGTCCCCTGTGATTCGTCCTGACGTCAGATTGCCCGTGCGCGGTCGGGCCGGGAAGGACGTTGGCTAGACGTTCCCCAGACACTTCGCCGCTTGGGCCGGCCTGGCGCGAAGCAGCACGACCAGGCCGCCCGAGGCGGCGAGCGGAGTCCCGAATCCCGTACGAATCCGAACACCCGGGAGGCGCGGGGAAGACGCCCGCCAGGATAGACACCGGCGGTCAGAGCCGCCCTCGTTCCGCTCGCCGGCCGCGCTGCCCGTTCAACTCCTGGAAGCAGGGCCGCCCTACGGCGCAGTCGGTTCGAACGGCGCCGCTGGGACGCGGGGAACGGGACAGCCCGGGCATCGAGCAGGCTCGCCGAGCACGGCGTGGAGTGGGCGTAGGGCAGCAGCTTGGGGTGGCGGCCGAGTGCGATGTCGAGGGCCTCGACGGCGTCCGGCTCGGTACTGCGGGTGACCTCTTCCCATCCCTGCCGCAGGAGGGCGTCGTCCTTCACCAGTTGGATGGGGTGGGTGCCGGCGTCGTGCGTCGTCGGCGAGGTCGACGAAGGCGGCGATGTCGATCGTGCGGGAGCGGCCGGGGGAGATCTGCTCCAGCTCGTCCGGCTCGACGATCACGTACTCGCCCTCGGCGGTCTCGCGTCAGATGGGCACGCCCTGAACCGCCAGGCCCGCCCCCGTCCGGACCGCTCGACGCGCGGCAAGGCCATGACGGGCAAGACGGACCTCCGGCCCGATCACTCCACGGCCGGCCGCTGACCGAGCCGGCGGAACGGAAGCCGTCGCCACCGTCCTGACCCTCCATCACGGCCTCATCCCCCGACCATCGGCTGCCGCACTCGCGACGACGACACCCCCCCTCGACATCGTCACCGGCACGCCCCGACCCCTGCCCGACCGCGACGTGGCGCTGAGCGACTCCCACGGGTTCGGCGGCCACAACGCCGTCCTCACCTTCCGACGCACCGCCTGACCCGCTCGGACGCCTACGCATGGCCCACCGCGCGCCGCAGACACCTCAACCGCCCGGACGTTATGGAATGCCGCCCGTGACCGATCACAGCGCACCCGACGCACAGACCTTCGCCCAGATCCTGCGGCTCCTTCACGTCGCCGACCCCGTCATCCCGGCCCACACCTACGAAGCCGCGACCGACCAGCACGCCCTGCGCACGGCCAGCCTCGCGGCCGCCGCCTACGGCGCCCTGGCCAGCGAAGCCACGCTGGCGGAGATCCAGCTGCTGAACAGCGGCGCGGACCTGGCCGAAATCACCGCCAGCCGCGCGACCATACTGCCCGCGATGACCGCCAACCTGCCCACCATCTGGTACTGGCAGGTCTGCCAACTCGCCGGACAGCTGCGCTACCTCCGCGATGCCACCGAGGGCCAAAGCCAGCTGATCAACGCCGCCAGCGACACGGCCCGCGCCCTCATGCTGATTCTCCAGGCCGACCTCGACCAGGACTTTCAGCCGGCGACGGCGGCAAGCGCCCTCACCGAGGCCGACGAAATGCTCGCCCGCGCCCGTACCCAGATCACCAACCCGGACCGCGGATAGACGCCTCCGCCCCCGCGCGTGGCCCACGGCCTGACACTCAGGCGGGCCAGCGGGCGCGGCCCGTCTGGGCGGACTTAGAGGGCGCGCAGGTAGGACTGTTCATGGTCGGCGCCGAGACCGTGTAGCCCAGCGGTGGGTGGCCCAGGCACAGCGGATCACGCTGCGTACGATGATGATCGTGTCGGCGAGGTCGAAGAAGGCTTCGATGACGCTGATGCGTCGTTCGTAGCGGCGCGCGAGCCGGTGGAAAGCGTTCTGCCAGGTGTGGGTGCGCTCGATGTGCCACCTCCGGCAATCTGTTTCAGTCGGGCAAGGAGCCCCCGCTCCATCCACTCGTCGCGGCGGTTCGGATCGTGGTGGCCGAGCAGGTGGAGTCCGCGATCGCCTCATACGAACAGCCGAATCGGAGAATCCGCAGCAACTTGTCGAACACGATCCGATCGCTGATCCGGCGCCGGTGGCAGCCCAGCGGGTGGGCTGGATCGAACGGTGGCCGCTGCGGTAGCAAGTCAGCGAATTGGTTCCACAGCGGCTCGATCAGCCATGACGGCAGCGCAGGCGTAGGTCTCCCCGTTGGTCGCAGAGCACCGCAAGCGTGATCGCGGTGCCTGCACCTGCCCCGTCCAGGGACAGTCCTGTGAATCTGTACGGCCGCGACGCTATTCGCCTTCCAGTAGGGCCTGTCTGTTTCTAGCGCCGGGCCAGCCAGGTCGCGATCTCGTCCACGACCGCCGGCTCGACGTGCCCCGGTCGCGTGTACTCGGCCGGAGTAGCGCGGCCGCTGCCGGGGAAGAAGAGATGATTGGCATCCTGGTGGATCCGGATCACCGCCTCGGACCGGTCCGCCAGGGCGGCCTGCCAGCGCGTCAGGTCGTCGGGGAGAGTGACCTGGTAGTCCCGCCCACCTTGCAGGATCAGCATCGGGCAGGCCAGTCCAGCTGCCGTGGACACCGGGTCGTATGCGCGCAGGTCGAGCCAGTAGGGGACGGAGAGCCCGAGCGGCAGCAGCTCCGACGGTGTGTCCGGGGTGAGTTCGGAGCCGGCCACCAGCGCGGCCTGCCGGGTCAGCGCCGCCACCGCCTCGTCCGTGCCCGGACCGGGGGCGAGCGCCGCGAGATAGCGCGCCACCCGGACGACCGCCTCGTGCATCGGCTGGGCATCCGCGGCGAGCAGCACCAGCCCGGCGATCGACGGGTCGGCGGCGGCGATCCGGGGCGCCACCTTGCCTCCCATGCTGTGGCCGAGCAGGTGGATCCGGCCCGGGTCCACCTCGGGCTGTTGCCGCAGCAGGTGGACGGCTGCAAGCGCATGCGGCAGGTACTCGTCGGCCATGGTGAAGTCCGGCGGCAGACGGTCCGGATGCGCGGACGTCACCTTGTCGAAGCGCAGCACGGCCACCTGTCGCGTGGCGAGCCCCCAGGCGAGGTCCTTGAGCGGCTTGTTGGGGCCGATGCTCTCGTCCCGGTCGAACGCGCCGCCGCCACTGAGTAGCACGACGGCGGGCCACGGCCCGGGGCCGACGGGCAGGCTCAGCGTCCCGGGCACGGCGAGCGATCCGGTGCCGAGCAGGACGTCTCGCTCCGTGAACCGGCCCGGGTCGGCGTAGTGCGGCGGTTGCCACTCGGCGCCGCCGTCCGAGGTGAGCCGCAGGCCGTGCAGCAGGCCGTCACCACCGACCGACGTGACCACGGCGAAGCCGCCGTCCGCGCATGTCACCGGGATGCGCACGCGCACCGGGTCGGTCTCTCCGGGCTCGCTCACCGGCTCTCCGATCGCCGTGATCCCGCCCCGCCCGCCAGCCTCGGCCGTCCACGCGAGCCGCAGCGCGTCGGCGTTGACGGCAGCGCGCAGCGGTGGCGCGAACTGCTCGACGATCTCGGCGAACGACTCCGTCCGCAGCAGTGCGGCGAAGCCCCCCGCGACCTCCAGAGCCCTTCCCCCATTTATTCTCATACTTGAGAACAGTAGCAGTCATGAGAAGGTTTAGGCATGGACTCCCTGGAACTGCTCGCCCACCCCATCCGGCTGCGGATCGTGCACGCGATGGGTGGCGGACGGCTACTGACGACAACTCAGCTCTGCGCACGCATCCCCGAATCCTCCAAAGCCACCGTCTACCGGCACATCGACCTGCTGGTGGCCGGCGGAATCCTGGAGGTGGCCGAAGAGCAGCGGGTGCGAGGCGCGGTACAACGGCACTACCGGCTGCGCCAGGACCGAGCCGTCATCAGCCCCGAGACCATCCGATCGCTGACCCCCGACGACCACCGACGCGCCTTCGCCACCGCGATGACCGCCCTGCTGGCCGAGTTCAACGCCTATCTCGACCGCGAGCAGGCCGACCCGGTGGCCGACCAAGTGGGCTACCGGCAACATGCACTCTGGCTCAGCCCGACGGAGCTGGATCAGCTGATCCGCGAGCTGCGCGCGGCCATCGTGACCAGGCTGGCCAACCGGCCGAGCCCCGAGCGGGAGCAGTACCTACTGAGCCCGATCCACTTCCCGATGGAACCCCGCCGCGATGAGCCGAGCAGCCGAGAGCTGAAGTCGATCGCGGATCCTCAGGGCTGATGTCACAACCGCGTGCTGCCAGTTCGGCCGCACAGCAACAGCTCGATGTCCTCCTCCCAGGCCTTGCGGGGGTTGATCTCCACCGGCCTCGTCCCGGCACGGTGGACCGTCAGGCGGACGGCATTGGGGCGCGGTCCGCGGAGCCAGAAGCTCAAGGCCCGGGCCAGGGCCGAGACGCCGCCGACTTCGCCGAATACCACGGAGATGGTGTTCGGCACCGGTACCGGCTCCCCAGGGCCCGGGGCCCGGCTGATGAGGCGCACGTCGAGCAGCTCCGGATAGGCCCGGAGCAAGCCAGCGAGAGAATCGGCCTCCGCGGGGGCGTCGCCTCCGGTCACGGATATCCGCACGTGAACGGGCTTCCCCAGAGTCGCTACGTCCGACGGCATTCGAGGACGAGCACGCCATCGGCGACGGGCCGGTAGGCGGTGGAGCCTCGACGGTCGCGGCGGGGTGGTCGGGAGGCGAGGCCGGGCTGCGGACCCCGACAGGGGAAGACCGGGGAATCTGACCGTCACCATGCGGAGCAGCCCCTCGGCGAAGTCCCGGCCGAGAAAGTGGGCTCGCCACCGGAGTGACTGCGGAGCTGATCGCCGTGGTCAGGGCCGCGGCCGCCTGGATGGGCGGTGCGGACCTCGAACAGACCCGGGAAGTCGCCCCGTTCATCCAGTTCGGGGCCTGGGCCGTCGCCCACGAGCGCGAGCCGCTCGACCCAGTCGAACTGGCTTGGTGTCACAAGCTCGACTCCCTCCGCCTGCCGCCGTATCGCCGCCCCCGCAACCTCGCGCTCCTGGAGGCGGCTTACGCCCAGCCGGAACTGCGTCGGCTGACATCGGTCACCAGCCACTTCATGCTCTGGTTCTCCACACGCGCCCATTTCCCGTATGCCCGGGTCGGGTATTCGATCGATCCACACCCTGACGGGCGATACGTCGTACGAGACAAGGGGGACGTCGTCGCACACACCGCGAGCCCCGAGGAAGCCGTCGCCCTCGTGGTGGCCGCACTACCCGAGGACACCGGCCCGGCCCGCTGACCGGGGCGCACCGGGCCGACCAGGACAGCGGGACGGGGCAGGGCGCAGCGGGACGGCCTGGCGGTCGGCCAGGCCGACCGCCACCCGTCAGCCGCGAGCCAGTAGGACGTCGCGCATCGGCCAGGGTGTCCGGGCCCGGCCGGCGCCGGACGCTGGCGCGACACGGGGCGCCGGGCGGGCTCCAGACGGCCTCTGCGCAGGTCGATAGGCTGACGGAATGACAGGAGTGCTGGAGTTCGGCCCGCTGCTGGCGCGCCTGATGGGGCATCGAACGCTCGACGCCTCCGTGCTCTCGACGGCGGCCGGCATCGACCTGGAGGAGCTGCAGGCCGTGCTCGACGGGCGGCCGCCGAGCGAACGGCTGCTCAGGAGCCTCGGGCCGGTGCTCGGGCTGCACGCCGTCGACCTGTTCGTCCTGGCCGGGCAGCCGATACCCGACGACCTGACACCAGTCTCCCGTAATCCACACTGGTCGGTCAGTTCGGTCGTCTACAACACGATGGTCATGCCCGCCGAGAACCGGCGCCCGCTGCTGGACGCGATCCGGGCACTGCCCCTGGTGCCGCGGTCGGGACGAGGCGGGACCGACCGGCCGTACCACCGGTACGAGCCGGGCCTCGGCGCGGTACTCCTGGAACTCACGCACAACCGGAACCTCAACTGGACGTGCACGGCCAAGGCCCTGCACGCGGTGACCGGCGGGCGGATCTACCTGTCGGCGTCCACCATCGGCGGGATCGGCCGCGACACCGTCGAAGTGACCCCCGAACTGGTCGCCGGCTTCGCGGGCCTGCTCGGCATCCCCGCCCCCGACCTGGCGGCGCTCGGCGGCATCCGCCTGCCGGACGACCTGCCGCCGCTCCACTCCCGGGCCGCGGACGTGGCCGCCGTCATCTGGGAAGCCCGACGCTTCACCACCGCCCAGCTCCAGGATCTCGAACTCACCTCCCGCCACCTCGCCGGCCGCTGACCGGCTCCGCCCACCAAGGCTCCGGGAACCGCGAGGCCGACCACGAACGCGAACAGCCACCGGCGGCACCGGTGTGCCGTCGAACGTTGATCGGCCGGGTTGCCGCGCTGCCTCGACCCTCGACCTCAGTCACTCCAGTCACTGGGAGTGGGACTGAGCGCGTCGCGCTGTCGTGGTCGCGCTGTCGTGGTCGCGGTGTTGTCGCGGTCTGTGGTCAAGGTCGTCCGGGTCACGGGTCTGTACCGGCGGTCGGCGACGGCGTCGGCGGTGCGCGGCGGCGCCGTGAGCCGGCGTCCGGGCAGGTCGGCGGCGGGGTGCGGCACGGCACGGGGGGCGACGGCGCGGGTGGTTTCCGACCGTACATGTCACAGCACTGTCCTGGAGGCGGCCCGGGCGGAACGGTTCGTCCGGGAGGGCGGTCCCGGTCTTCGGAAACCCGCTCGCACCGAGCACCAGCCGCCCCACTCGGAGGAAAACACCGTGCGCGTCCGCAAGCTCGCCTTCGCCGCCCTGGCCGTCGCCGCAGCCCTCTCGCTCACCGCCTGCCAGAACGACGAGACGGGCACGACACAAGGCGCCCCGACCGCCGCCCCGACCGCGTCCACCGGCGCCTCCCCCAGCGGCGGTCCGGCCTCCGGCAGTCCGGCTTCGGGCGGACCGGGGAAGCGCAGCACGCCGCCCACCGCCGCACCGGCCGGCTCCACCGGGGCCGGGAAGACCGCCAAGTGCCGGACCGCAGACCTGACCATCACCGCCGCGGACCGCACCATCACCGGCGACGCCGACAACACCGTCGTGGTCGAGCTGAAGAACCACAGCGGCAAGGACTGCACGCTCTCCGGATACGCGGGCGTCGACCTGAAGACCTCCGCGGGAACGTTGTCCGCGAAGCGCTCCGGCGAGCCGGTCGTCGCGGGCGTCGTGACGAACGGCAAATCGACCTACTTCGGCATCAGTTACCCGGCCAACACCTCGGGCGGCTCCGGCGTCCGGATCACCGGCCTGGTGGTGACCCCGCCGGACGAGACCCAGTCGGTCACCCTGCCCTGGCCGGGCCCCGGCTCACTGCCCGTCACGGACGGCAGCGGATCCCCGGTGAAGATCGGCCCGATGGGAAGCGCCGGCCAGGGCCAGTGACCGCGGGCGCCCCACCCCGGCACCGGTCCGGGCCGGCCGTCTCCCGCAGCTCCAGCAGCGCGCCCTCCTGGCCACCGATCGAGCCCCGGCACGTCCAGCGCGGACGCGCAGGCCCAGCCCGTCGGCCGCTCGTGTAAGGGCGTCCCGGGCGCGGCGCCCAGGCCCGGGACGCCCATCCGACGGCTGAGCGCCGGACCCTCCGTGTCACAGGGTTCGTCTACAGTTCACCCCGTTCGACATGCGGATGCGGGAAAGGGGTGGGACATGGCCGGGGCGGCATGGGAGCGGCTGCGGGCGATCATGGGAGAGCCGGCGTACACCCCGGCGCAGGTTCCGTGGGAGCTGGCCCCGGCCGAACTCGGCCTCCAACTCCCCTCCGACTACCGGGCTTTCATCGACCTGTACGGCGCGGTGAACCTCAACGGCGAGTGGGGCATCCCCTCCCCGGCGCAGGCCACCGACCCCGGCCTGCCGGGCGGCTTCGCGCTCTGGCGGACCGAGACCGACGGCGAGTTCCGCGAACAGGTCCAGTGCGAGGACGAGTTCTGGGGCCAGGAGTACACCCCGATCTTCCCTGACCCTGGCGGGCTGCTGCCCTGGGGCAGCAACAGCAACCACGCCTACTGTTGCTGGCTGACCACCGGGCCGAACCCGGAGCAGTGGCCGGTGGCGATCTTCGACTGCGGTGGCCTGGACGGCAAACTCGACCTCCACGAAGGTGGCTTCGCACAGTTCGTGGCGGCCGTCCTCACCGGCGGCTACGCCCACGAGGACGAACTGCGGGTGATCCCGGACCCGGAGGATTGGGGGCCCGCTCCGCAGCGCCCGCTGTGGACGCCCGCCTACGACTGGGACCGCACGCGGTGGGGCGAGAAGTGGGGCGTCGCATCATGGTTCGTCGAGTCGTGGAACGATCCCGCCGGAGCGCTGTCGATGCCCTGGGTGCGACGCTAAAGCTTGTTGCAGAAGGTCAGGGCCGGACAGGGCGATGTGCGGTCTGACCTGCGGTTCCACACGCTTCAGACGACAAACCTCACAGCCCACCTCCATCAAACGCTCCGCGCTTCCACGGCGGGCAGAGCTTCTCGTGCAGCACCCGCACCTCCCACCACGGGTCGCCCGGAGCGGACACCAGCGCGGCCACCAGCTCCCACGGCGCGACGGCCAGGTACAGCGCCGGCCTCAGGGCACGCGCGGCGACCTCCGGAGCCTGCCACACACCGTCCGCGCGCACCCTCCGCTTCCCGCCCGGCAGCAGGAACCCGGTCTCATCAGCAGCCCCTGCCGGTGGCCCACCGTTCACAGACCCGTACGATCCCGGGCATGAGCACCACCGGAATCGGCCCCGAACTGATGGCGGCCACCCACCGCACGACCGCCGGGACCTCCGCCATCGCCCGGCACTCCGTCGAGCACTTCGACCGCTCCATCACCTGGGCCGACCTGGACTGGCTCCTGGAACGCACCCGCCTGCCGGTCGTCCTCAAGGGCATCCTCACCCCCGAGGACGCCGAACTCGCCGTCGCCCACGGGGCCGCCGGGATCGTGGGCTCCAACCACGGCGGCCGCCAGCTCGACCACGCGCTCCCCACCGCCGACGCCCTGCCGGCCATCGCCGACACCGTCGCGGGCCGCTGCACGGTGCTGGTGGACGGCGAAGTCCGCTCCGGAACCGACGTGTTGAAACTGCTGGCCCTCGGCGCGGATGCGGCACTCGTCGGCCGCCCCGCCCTGTGGGGCCTGGCGGCGCACGGCTACGACGGCGTCCACGGCCTCCTCTCACTGCTCCACGAGGAGCTGACCGAGGCCATGCTGCTCAGCGGACGACCCACCGTGAAGTCCCTGGACCACACCCTGCTCGACCACGACCCCGCGCCGTGCCGGTGCCGGGCCGGCTCGCCCGGACACTGAACCACCCGATCCGTCCCGGACCCCGCCCACCAACACCAACAGGTCACACCCTCCGGTCCTTCACCGGATACAGCTTCGCGTGGAGCACCCGCACCTCCCACCACGGATCGTCCGGAGCGGAGACCAACGCGGCCGCCAGCTCCCGCTTGGTCGGCGCGAGCAGCACCAGCGGGCCCGAGTCCCGTGCGGCGCGGTCCCGTACGCGCTCCGGGCGCTCCAGCCGGTCCAGGCCGGCCTTCTCCCGCAGCTCCAGCTCCGAACCCTCCTTCCCGCCGATCGAGGCGCGGGCGAGGGGAGGCAGGCGGTGCCTACGTGCAGCCGGCACGACGAAGGCGCCGACCACCTGATCGTGGCCAGCGCCCGGCGCAACCCCGAAGCCGACGGCGCAGCGGACACGAGGCCTCGCGGTCGACGAGCGGGACCAGGCACAGCGCGAGGCCTTGGGACTGCGGACAGCGAACGAGCAGGCCAGGCGCAGCCCGGCACAAGATGCGTACCGGATGGTGCCACCCGAGGCCTGGAGCCCGGGCGCGGTCACGAACCCGGGTACGACGGGCAGAAACGCACTGTGCCCCGGCCGGGATAGCCGGGCCGCCGTACTGACGGGGGGCATCCGTACCAAGGATGCCGCACTCCTCGCCGTCCTCACCGGTGTGGGCCTTGAAGTCGGCGAACGCGGCCCGGCGGTCCTTGAGGCGGTCGGTGCCGGCCACGGCTTTCGTCCAGATCCGCTCCGGGCGTTCCGCGTCCTCCAGCAGCTCCGATGCCTCCAGCAGACTGCCGGCGAACTCGCGTGCTGCGGACACCCGGGAGTGGAAGGTGATGACCCTTCGGAGCCCGAGGTCGGCAACCGCGCGCAGCACCGCGATCTGCAGCGCCAGGCGCGGCAGCTCCTCGTTGCTGCGCGGGGAGCGCAGGTCGGCGACGGCCGGGAGGCGGAGCAGCTCGCGCAGGTCCTCGTCCGTAACCACGGGGACCAGGACACGGTAGTCGGCGAGGTAGCCGTGCTCGATGCCCTGTCCGAGCGTCCGGGTGAACACGGTCTTGCCATAGATCGTCTCGTCGCTCATGGAGCAGAGCGCGGGCGGCTCCTCACCGGTGATGACGCCCAGAGACTCCGGCCGCTTCAGCCCGGGATCCGGCACCGGTGGCACCGCGACGGCCTGGCCCACGTCCTCGTGCCCGGCACGGGGACACGGCGACCGGGCGGCGCGATCAGCGATCGTGGAGAAGGGCGACCGCTTCGGCGAAGTCGGCGTGCGCGGGTTCGAAGGATCGTGCCGCGACGAGGAACATCGACCGGTCGGTGAGGGCGCGGGCGAGGCGTGCGGGGTTGTCGGGCAGGCGGCGGGCGAGCGTCACCCCCTCGTCGAAGTACGGTGTGAATCGCTCCTCGAACAGGTAGGGGCGGTCGCCTTCGCGGACGGCCGCTGCTGAGCTGTCACACCGAATGCGTACGCTCGCGGCATGAGCATCACGGGGTACTGGGTCGTGATGCCGGTTCCCGCCTCCGTGATCGACGAGGTGGTTCCGGTGCTCGGCCCGCTGATCGCGGCACAGGCGGCCTCCGACGCCGGCCGGAGAGGTCTGGAGCGCTGGTTGCGCGGCGGCCTGGACCTCCCCGACGTGCTGGAGCTCCACGACCTGGCTGCCCCCTACCTGCTGGACGACCACCTCGACCTGCTCTTCGAAGTCTGGGGCGCCTACGAGAAGGCCGACCGGTTCCTCAAATCGGCCTGTCGCAAGGGCTACCCCGCCATTGGCATGGCCTATGCGCTCGGGCCCGAGCGGTTCAGCGCAGTGCCCGGCTGGTTCGGCGACTTCGTCCTCACCCCGCACGAGGTCCGGGCCGCGCTTCCCGCCGTCGAAGCCGCCCTCGCCCTCGACCCCGCCGAACGCGCAGCCGCCGATCGCAGGCTGCACGAACTCCTGGACGAGGCATCAGAGGAGAACGCTGCCGCCCTGTTCGACGATCTCGTGCCCACCTGGCGGCGAGCCGCCGACACCGGCCAGGGCCTCATCGGCGCCCAGGCCATTCCCTGCTGATCGGCCGCGCTACCGGGCCGTCGGCGAGGTTGAATCGCCTGGCGGCCTCTCCGAGTGCGCCGTCGAACGCTGGAGCCGGCGCGGCTGGCCGGCGAAGGAACCCGCTGCGCTCTGCACCAGGAGGACCTTCGGAAGGTGCGTTCCCCTGCGAGCGGCCGAGCGGGCAGCACGAGCGCTGGAGCAGCTCGCCGCGGCAGTCGTCGCGGTCCGGGCACGGCGGGAGACGGTGCGGCTGGTTCGCGGTCGCAGTCGCCGTCGTCGGGCCGCGCCGAGGGCCCGGATAGGGCGGTTCGCCGTGCCTGGGCCCTGAACGTCGTGCTACGGGGTAAGGCGGTGGTGGAGGCCGAGCACGAAGGCGTCCAGACCGACGGTGAACCACTGGTCGTAGTAGGCGACCTCGGCGGGCCCCGGATCGCGCGAGGCACCGGGCGGAGTGCCGACCTGAGCCAGGGCGTGGCCCAGCACGTAGACGCCGACCGACTGTACCGCCGTCAGGGCGTCCTCGTCGGGGACACCGGCGCCGCGGAACCGCTCCAGAACGGGCGCGACCAGTGCCAGGCCGTCGACTTCGTCCACCGGGTGGGTCGCAAGCAGCGGAACAGCATGCGGGTGGGCCAGCAGCATCCGCCGGTAGCTTTCGGCGAACCGGTGCAGCGCCTGCGGCCACGGCATCCCGTCCGCCACTTCGACGGCGACCTCGCGGACCAGCCGGCTGACCACCGCGGCCAGCACCGCGTCCCGGTTGGGCAGGTGGCGGTAGAGCGACATCGCCGTGACCCCCAGTTCCGTGCCGAGTCGACGCATGGTCAGGGCCTCCAGCCCCTCGGCGTCGATCAGCGCCACTGCGGCGGTGACGATCTCGTCGGCGTCGATCTGCGGGGGGCGGCCGGCACGGCGCCGGAATGTCTGGGTACTCATGCAGCCATGGTGGCGGCCGCGGTCGCACCGGTCATCAGCAGGGTCAGCACGCCGACCACCATGTGCTGGACATCGATCACCACATCCCGCCCCTCAGCGGGCAGGATCTTCAGCGTCCGGGCATAGTCCCGCCGATACACCTCGCGCTGCGCGGCGGAGCTGAAGCCGAAGTACGGCAGCCACCAGCTGACTACATGTCCGGTCAGCACCAGTACACACAGCACCAGCGCGCTGATCAGCGACCACCGGCGGTCCAGCGCGACCCCGCCCGCGATCAGCAGCGGGAAAGGGTAGTTGATCGCGGCGGCAAGCAGCCGCGGCCCGCGGTTGCCCGGCACCAGGTCGTTCAGCGGGAACATCGGCACCCACTCGGTGAGGACCAGCCAACCAAGCCAGACCAGTGGCAGAACGACGGCAATCGTGTGCGGCACTCTGGAGCCCCCAATTTGTCTACGGCGTAAGTTTACGATGTAGAACAAGTTAGCGTTCCGGCCCGCACCGGACAAGGGGCAGGTGGCAAATGGTCGGCCGACGAGGTCAGACACCCGGGGCAGTCCGAACGATTTCGGCGGTGCCACGGCGCATCGGCGGCCACCCCCAGCAGTGGCCGGCACTTCGTCCCCAGTCGAACTGCAGCCACATCCCCGGCTCCGGCGTGTTGACTGAACTACGGGTGATTCCGTCCTTGTTCTTCGGACAGAGGGAAAGCGGACTGGCTACCGTCCCCTCCCATGACCGAGCGTGAGGATGTCCCGAGGGATCTGAGTTCGCCGGCGGTGCCGTGGGTGGGGTCGCTGGTGGCGACCAGGGATCCGTGGGAGCCGTATCAGCTGGTAAATCCCCCATGCTGTTGGAGAAGCAGGAGACCGTCGGCGTGAAGGCGCTGGGCAGCGGCCGAACGTTCAGCGCCATCGAGCTCGATCAGTGCGTCTTCAACGGATCGGTGCTCGCGCAGTTCGACGACCCGGACCTTGGCTTGGTCGTCAGAGACGTCAGCGCCAAGCGCTGTCGGGCAACACGATGCATTGCGCACGGGGTGCGATTCGAGGACGTCCGCATCGACGGGCTGGCCATCACCTCGCTGCTGCACTTGAACGGTTGCGTCTTCAAACACGTGACGTTCGCCGGGAGCATCGGCCCGCTGATGGCGACTCCGCCGAATTCCTCACTTCCGCGGGACCTGCGGGACCGGTTCACGGCAGGGATCATCGCCTACTACTCCGACGTTGACTGGGCGCTGAACATCTCCAGGGCCGCGTTCTCCGACGCGGACTTCTACCACGTTCCCGGCCACTTGGTCCGGCGCGATGAAGAAACCCAGTTCCTCTTGCACCGGGACCGGGTGGAGCAGTTCGGCCAGATTGATCGGCTGCCCACGTTCGCGCAGATCGCCGCCCACCGGTTCGAGGCGACTCCGTTCGACTCGCTGGTCGCCATCGCCCCCAAACGATCCAAACACTTCGCGACCTGCCTGGCCGAGCTTGAGGTGCTTCGCAGGGAGGGCCTCGCCGACTGAAGATCCTTGTCTGCCGGAAGCTGATTGCGTCAGTGGTCGCCCCGATCAAGACCTGGGACGACTTGCTGGGCAGCCTGTCGGCGCCATATAGGGCGAGGAACACGGCCCTGGATCCACCGGGCAGTTCTCCGGGGACATCACGCGCTCACACCACCTGCAGGCCAAGTCGGCCCGAGCGCCGAGGCCGTTGAGCCGCCTCGCTGCCTGCTCTGCTCTCTCGAACCATGTCTCATCGATGACGGTGGTGGGGGCGGCTGTGAGCAGCTCCTTGCTCCGCCAAGCACTCAGTCCGGTCACGGCTCGAACCGCCTTGACGAGTTCGAGTCCCTGATCCCCATTTGCCGTCAGCAGCACACCGAACGGTGGCTCCTCCACTATTCCCCCAAACAGATGAAATCGGGCTTTCTGCCGGCAGACCGCTCAGGGCCCGCGTCGGATCATGCTGCCCGGACCCACGTCGGCGTCTCAACCGGAATAGTTCAGAGAAGGGAACCAGGGCCGGTAGGTGCGGCGTTTGCCCGCTCGCCAGGCGATCTCCGCCGGACCAGCGATGACGTCTACGGCCTCTGCCAGTGGGACAGACCTGGGATCTTCTGGGACGAACCTGGGAGCTTCGCGACCCGCTGACCAGGAAGAACGCCGACGCTCAACTGGCCAACTCGACCGCTCACCCGCCAAGTGAAGCGCTCAGTGTGCGACCACATGATTTCGCCGAGGCGGCGATCCCCCCGCGCGCGTGGCCCTGCTCAGGATCAGCCAGGAACTCCTTTCGCTGCCGTTACCCGCCGGTAGCCCCGACCCTAGCCAAGCAGCACCGGCAGTCGCAGGAGTCCGTGGTGCCTCGGGTTCTCCTGCCACACCGGCCGCTCGGCCAGCCGCAGTGCGGGCCAGCGCCGGAACAGTCGGCCGAACGCCACCTCGGCCTGCAGCCGGGCCAGCGGCGCGCCCAGGCAGTGGTGGATGCCGTGGCCGAACGCCAGGTGCCCGGTACCGTCCCGGGTGATGTCGAACCGATCCGGGTCCGGGAAGGCGGCCGGGTCGCGGTTGGCGGCCAGCAGACCGAGCTGCACGAACTCCCCCGCCGGGATCCTGGTGCCGGCGATGACCACCGGCTCGGTGGTGTAGCGCAGCGAGGCGATCGCGAACGGGCTCTCGTAGCGCAGCACTTCGTCGATCGCACCGGCCAGCAGGTTCGGGTCGGCGCGCAGTGCGGCGAGCTCCTCCGGGTGGTCGAGCAGGGTGAGCATGCCGTTGGCGATCAGGTTGACGGTGGTCTGGTGGCCGGCCAGCACCAGCAGGAAGCACATCGAGGTGATCTCCGGCCCGGTCAGCCGGTCGTCACCGTCGCGGGCCGCCAACAGGCCGCTGAGCAGGTCGTCGGCCGGGTGCTCGCGCTTGTGGTCCAGCAGCTCCTGGATGTGCCGCAGCATCGACTCGGCGGTCGGCACCGAGACTTCGCCGTCGCCCTCGGCCTCGGCGTTGCCGCGCACCTGCAGGGCGGTGCGGCCGTCCGCCGGTGCGCCGAGCAGGTCGGATATCACCCCGAGGGGCAGCGGCAGTGCGAAGTCCGCGAGCAGGTCGGCCTCGGCGCGACCCGCCAGGGCGTCCAGCAGGCGGTCGACCCGGGCCTCGACCAAGGGGCGCAGCGCGGCCACCCGGCGGGCGGTGAAGGCCTGTTGGACCAGCCGGCGCAGCCGGGTGTGGTGGGGAGGGTCGGTGTTGAGCATGTGGCGCATCAGGCCGGCGCCGGGGCCCTCGGTGTTGCCGAGCAGCGCGCCGTACCGCTCGGCGGCGCCCTCCTTGCTCAGCCGGGGATCGGCCAGCGCGGCGCGGCAGGCGGCGTGGCCGGTGACCAGCCAGCCCTCGATCGGCACCGGCTCGCCGAACCGGACCCGCCGCACGGCGCCCTGCTCGCGCCAGCGCCGGTACTCCTGGTGCTGGTGGGCGAAGAACTCCGCGCCGACCGGCACCGGTTCGGCGACGGGTGGCTCAGCAGCGGCCGCACCGCTCGGCTCAGCGGCGGCTGCGGACGCGGTCGCCGGGGTGGTCGGCTCGGTGGCAGCCACGGGCGCGGCCGCTGCGGCGGTCGGCTCAGAGGCGGCCACGGTGGCCCCCGACCAGTCGGACCTCCTCCACGCCGAGCAGTCCGACCAGCGGCACCTTGGCCCGTTGCTGCTCCGGGTCGACGGTCAGGCCCTGACGCCGGATCAGGTCGAGCAGCAGCTCGGCCAGCGGCATCACCATGTGGCGGCCCCAGCAGCGTTCGGAGCTGTGGCCGAACGGCAGGTAGCCGGGAGCGGTGTCCGGGTCGAGCGAGTCCCAGCGCTCGGGGCGGAACTTCTCCGGGGCGTCCCACAGCGCCGGGTCGCGGTGCGAGAGCAGCGGCAGGATCAGCACGTCGTCGGCCGGCCCGATCCGCGGGTCGATGGCCGGGTACTCCGGGGAGGCGTAGCGCAGGATGTTCCAGGACGGCGGCAGCAGCCGGGCCGACTCGTGGATGATGTTGCGGTTGGAGACGTCCTCGTCGAACGGCGCACCGAGCCAGAGCGCGTTGGCCACCAGGGTGGAGACGGTGAAGCAGACGGGGGCGGCGGCGCGCCGGTACATCCCCATCGCATAGCGGCGGTCCTGGTAGCCGGCGGCGTCGGTGAAGAGGCTGGCCAGCGCCGTCAGCCGGTCGTCCGGCCGGGGCCGCCGGGACAGCGCGGCGCCGGCCGCGATGACCGACCAGGTGAGTTTCGGCGTCAATTCCAGATAGCGGCTCATCAGCAGCCGGAGCCGGTACGGATCGTTCCCGAGAATGAGGTCGCGCAGGAAGAAATGGCCGGTGATCGGCCACGGACCGCTCAGGTCGACATTCTCCGGAATGGGATTCTTCAGGGCCGCGCGCACGTCGGCGCCGATGGTCCGCATGATCGCGGCGGCCTCGGGGCGGCCTATCGAGCGGCCGTGCAGCGGCTTGAAGGTGGGCCGCTCGGTCTCGGTGGCGCGGCGGGCGGCCAGGATGCGGTCCATGGCCTCGGGGCCGGCCACTCCGACGGTGTCGGGCTCCAGGCGGAACACGTCCCGGCCCAGGTGGTCCCGGAGCAGGGCAGCGAGGCGCGGCGCGAACACCGTGGTGCGGGTGCGCGAGCTGGCGGTGAGCGGCATGGCGGGTCTCCGGGGCCGGCAGGGGCTGACGGGTCGTCGGTCGGGGAAGGGAGAATGCCGGGCTCGTCCCCGCCCGGAGGCGGGGACGAATTCCTCGGCTTAGTACCAGAAGTACCAGGCCTTCTTCTTGAGGCTTTCCTGACCGCTCAGCGTGTTGCGGATCGCAAACAGAATCTTCATGCGTGTCACCTCCATGAAACGAATGCTCTGAATTCGGCAATTCAGTGCGCTGGCCGCTAGTAAATCCCCCCTTCGCCGCTGCTGTCAACGGGTTGTTCAGGAAGAAGTCCCGAGACCCTCCGATGTCCGGTTCGCCCCACCCTCCCGAGAAATGATGGAAAAATTTTCTGAATTCGTGAACCGAATTCGGCCGCCGAACCGTTCCGGCCCATCACATTCGCTCGTGTCGGGGGCCGGGCCGAGCGCGGCGTACAGACGGGCGATGTGCTCAGCCGGGCGTCCTCGGCGGCCAGGTCGAGCACGGCGCGGGCCGGGAGCTCCGGGCGCACGAGCGTCTCCTCGGCCCGACGCAGCGCGCGCTCGGACCCGGTGAGGCCGGGCCAGCGGACCTCGTCCCGTGCGTCGGCCGCCGCTTCCCCGATCCGGGCGTCCAGTAGCAGGGACTGCCGGCTGAACTCCTCGTACGCGGCCACCGGATCGGCGTCCACCGCCGCGAGGTGGTCCAGCGCGCGAAAGCGACCTTGAACACGGCGATCCCCGTCTCGGCGGTCAGGCTCGCGGCCGGCTCGGGGGTACCGCGGTCGCGCAGCGCGCCGGCCATCGCCTCGGCGAGCCCGGCGAGCTTGATCAGCTCGCGTTCCCGGAGCTCGGCGTTGGCCGACACCACGGCGTCCCGCAGCCTGACCCGCTCGGAATTCTCCTGGAACTGGGCGCCCAGGGCTTCGAGGGCGGTACCCAACGCCTCCGCCGCCGACGCCTCGGCCGGCGCGTCGGCGACGGTCCGCGCCAGCAGGTCCTTCGCCGGCTCCGTGCCGTAGAACAACACTTCGCGCTTCCGGCGCATCCGGCTGGGTCGGCTCGGCCGTCGTCCCTGAACTCATCGGCACAGGTCACCAGGTCCTCGGGCTGGCCAGGTCCGACTCCTCGGCCGCCGCCGTCACCGCCGCCGGAGCCGAGGTGCTCCGCGGCGACCTCGGCGACCTGGACGCCCTGCGCGCTGGCGCCACCGGCTGCGACGGCGTCATCCACCTCGCCTTCATCCACGACTTCACCCGGTTCGAAGCCTCCGTACAGGCCGACGCCCGCGCCATCGAGACGCTGGCCGCCGCGCTGGAAGGTTCCGGCAAGCCCCTGGTCGTCACCGCCGGCACCGCCGCGGTACCCGGACGGGTCGCGGCCGAGCACGACACCTCCGCCCCGGGCTCACTCGGAGCCGGCCGGGACGCGAACGCCAAGGCTGCCCTCGACTCAGCGGCCCGCGGCGTCCGCCCGTCAGTCGTGCGGCTGCCCCGGACCGTGCACGGCCACGGCGACCACGGCTTCATCGCCCACCTGGTCACCGCCGCCCGGGACAAGGGCGTCTCCGGCTACGTCCGCGACGGCACCGGCCGCTGGCCCGCCGTCCACGTCCGGGACGCCGCGCGCCTGTTCCGCCTCGCGCTCGAGCAGGCTCCGGCCGCCTCGGTGCTGCACGCGGTCGCCGACGAGGGCGTCCCGGTCCGCGAGATCGCCGAGATGATCGGCCGCCACCTCAACCTGCCGACCGCCTCCGTCCCGGCCGAGGACTTCGGTTTCCTGGGCCGGGTCCTGGCCGTCGACCAGCCGGCCTCCAGCGCCCTGACCCGCGAGCTGCTCGGCTGGCAGCCGACCGAGCCGGGCCTCATCGAGGACCTGGACAAGGGCCGTTACTTCGCCTGACCGCACCCGCCGTCCCGCGCCGGCAACCCGGCGCGGGACGGCAGCGAGCAGCCCCGTGCGCGCGGGCCGGTGTCTGTACCCCGCCGGGTGCGCCCGCGGCGACGACGCGGGCGCCGAGTCGTCAGTCGGGCTGGACGGCGATTGTGCAGAGGCGCTTGGTGGCCCGGGTCAGGGCTACGTACAAGTCCCTCTCCCCACCGGGGCGGGCCGTGATGATCTCCTCGGGGTTCATGACGACGACCCCGTCGAATTCCAGGCCGCGTGCTTCGGACGCCGGCACGATGCGTGCGTGGTGAGCGATGCCCTGGGCCGTCAGCTCGCTCACCCTGGTGTCCGCGCAGATCACTCCCAGGAGCTCGCCCGGGTGAGCGGTGCTCTGGGCGCGGAGTTCCCGAGCGACGGCGGTGACGAACCCGCCCGGAGGTGTGGTCACGGTGCGAGGGCTCTCACCACTTCGCAGTGACCGTGTGGGCTTCTGGTCCGGAGCGATCCGCGTGAGCAGGTCCCGGACGCTCTCCAGGATCTCCTGCGTGGTGCGGTAGCTGACGGTCAGGTTGTGCAGTTTGAACCGCGGTCCGACGTGGGGGCTCAGTGCTTCCTTCCAGTCGCGTGCTGTCGCGACCGGGCCCGCCTGGGCGAAGTCACCCACCAGCGTCATCGCCCTTGCCGGGCAGCGGCGGACGATCATCCGCCACTGCATGGCGGTCAGTTCCTGCGCCTCGTCGACGACGACGTGCCCGTACGTCCGCTCGGGGGGGGCCGTCGACCAGGCTCGCCGCCTCGTCCAGCAACGGCACATCGGCATCGGTCCAGGGGTCGTCCGGACCGCGCAGCAGAA
Source organism: Kitasatospora sp. NPDC018058 (assembly GCF_044327205.1). Classification (NCBI taxonomy): domain Bacteria; kingdom Bacillati; phylum Actinomycetota; class Actinomycetes; order Kitasatosporales; family Streptomycetaceae; genus Kitasatospora; species Kitasatospora sp. NPDC018058. Next base: position 71,152 of record NZ_JBIRFA010000033.1, read on the forward strand.
GGGACCGCTCCTGCGCGGTCAGGCGGGGCAGGCGCTCGGCGAGAACGCCGGCGTTCGTCAGGAGCGCCTTCACGAGGTCACCGGGTACCAGCCGCGGCCACAACACCTCGACCGCCCGGTCGACGCCGGCGTCGTCGAGGAGATCGGCTCGGATGGCGTCCAGGTCCAGCTCGTGGACCGGACCCGAGTCGGCCGCGCCTTCGGCACGGCGCTGGGCGGCTCCCGTGAACCGGTCGAGGTTGATGCCCGTCATCCTTTCGGCATCGGCGTCGATCTGCTCCAGGAGGTCGCCCATGTCTCGTTGCATCGCGTCGGTGACCGCGTCGACCAAGAGCTCTTTGAACACCTGGCGCGCGGGGTTGTGCCCCGGTGTGGCTGCCACGGCGGCGTCGCGTGCCGTGGCGACTTCCTCGCCGGAGAGGTGAACCAGTTCCTGTCCGACCCGCACGGTGAGGTCACCGGCGGGGGCTTGGTGGACGCGCAGCAGGCCGGCCAAGGCGTCGGCGAGGTCGGAGCTGCCCTTGAGACGTGCCGTATCGAACGGGTCCACCGTGTCCGTGGACACGCCGGCCAGGTCCCGGCAGGTCGCCAGAACGACGTCGTTCTCTCCGAGCGAGGGAAGGACCTGGGAGATGTAGTCGAGGAACCGGGCGTTCGGGCCCACCACCAGGACACCCTCCTCCGCGGCGCGCGGGAACGCGTACAGGACATAGGCCGCCCGGTGCAGGGCGACCACCGTCTTGCCGGTGCCGGGCCCGCCCTGCACCACGGTCACCCCGCGGTGGGCGGAGCGGACGATCTCGTCCTGCTCGGCCTGCAGCGTCGCGACGGCCGCGTGCATCCTGCCCGTACGCCGTGCCGACAGAGCCTCGGTCAACGGGCCGTCCCCCACGACGTCCTCGTCGGTCGGGGCGGTCCCGTCCAGCAGTTCGTCGCTCACCGAGACGACCGTGCGCTCCTCGAGGCGCAGGTGCCGGCGCCGCCGCAGGTCCATCGGGTGGACCGGTGTCGCCTCGTAGAAGGGCCGCGCCGCATTCGCGCGCCAGTCCACGAGCAGAGGCAGGTCATCCTCCTCCGTCTGCAGTCCGATCCGCCCGATGCGCAGGGCCGTGCCGTCCGTCCAGTCGATGCGCCCGAAGACCAGCCCCTTTTCGGCGCCCTCCAGCCGGCCGATTTCCTTGGCCAGACGCTCGGCGGCGATTTCTCTCTCGTATGCCTCACCGGCGCTGTCCGCCGGGGCCTTCAGCACACTCGCTCGGTGCATTCGCGCCTCGGAAAGCCGCTCGGTGAGCAACTCGTACAAGGAGGACACATAATCCTGCTCCGAGTCAACCGCACGCACAGCGGGATCACTCATTTTCGACAACAGGGGGCTCCTTCGGCTCGGCTCACACCATATGATCAAAGCCCCCTAAAGGTAAGTCTTGACTTACCTGGTGAATCCATGCCCCTACGACTGAATCCATGACGGCTGACCGTATGGCATTTCATGCATTCCGCCGTTCCGTATATCGCTAATTGCGCTTCCAATGCCCGCCTTCCTTATGGGCGAGCCCGCCCTCGGATTCGGTCCGGGTCGTGGTGGTGGACCCGGCTGCGGGCGCATTCGCGGCCTGGTCCGCGGCAGCCAGGATCTCCGGGGCGACGCGGCACCGGGAGCTCCGGGCGCATGAGCGTCTCCTCGGCCCGGCGCAGCTCGCGCTCGGAATTGGTGAGGCCGGGCCAGCGGGCCTCGTCCCGTGCGTCGGCCGCCGCTTCCCCGATCCGGGCGTCCAGTAGCAGGGACTGCCGGCTGAACTCCTCGTACGCGGCCACCGGATCGGCGTCCACCGCCGCGAGGAACGCGTAATCGACGCTCTCCGGGTGGGCGACGTGGCCCAGAAGCGCGGACCGGCCGCGCCGATCTGGCACCCGCTCGGCGGCCGGGGCGGGCGGCCGTACGGGTGGACGGAGCTGTAGGCGCCGGAGCGGGAACGGCGAAGGGGCGGCCCGAGCGCGGACCCGCCCCTTTCCACCGCTGTTCTGCCTTCCCGGGCGGCCGAAGCCGCCCCCGGCAGGGCTACGATCTGCCCCTGTCCGTACCGCACCGGCGAGCGCGGCAGGTGACCTACCGTCCGGCCCTCGGGGCGGTGGACTCCACGTCGACGACCACATTCATGAGCGGAGCCGGGAGTCACCCCGCCGCATTCTCCAGCCGTCCGAAGACCCCCAGCAGCACCCCGACCCGGCCGTTGACCATGTTCGTGGGCTCACTCCCGAAGGTTCTTCGACCAGTCACCCCGAGGGCGATAGGCACGGCCATCACCGACCTGCTTCATCCCGCCGGGAACGACGTCCCCGTGGTACGGATGCTGTTCCGTCACCGCCGCCAGCAGGAACTCCAGGAAGCCGTCCTCGAACAGGTCCCACTCCCGCATCGAGTCGAACTTGGCGGCGACCGGCCACCGGTCCGGGTCCGGGTCCGGGTCCGGGCCCCGCATCAGCCAGAAAAACTGGTCGGAGTTGTAGTTGTTGCCCCACTTCAGCAGGCCGCCCTCGGCCGGGAACAGCGGATACGGGCACTCGTCGTAGTCCCCGTCCCGGTAGGCCTGGGCCAGCATGGCACCGTATCCGTAGGGTTCCGTCGTGAAGTGAACGAACCCCTCGAAGCCGGGCGGCTGCCCGGTCTTGGGACTGGGCGCCGCCGATGGTGTGTAGACGTGCAGTTCGTCGCTGATGCTGACCATCCCGTACCGGTCGGCGAACGCCCGGTAGTCCGCGGGCAGTTGGAAACCGAGCGCCTGGGGCCCGAGCGCCCACGGGACCGGGACCACTCCGCCTCGGGGCGGCGGCCCGATCACCACGCCGAGCCGGTCCAGCATCTCCTCGATGTCCACGTCCACTCCTGTCAGCCACCCGTTCCGCCGGAGGCTATCCGTCCCCGGTGGCGTCGGAGCCGGTGGGGTTGATCAAGAGCAGGCGGGATCGGCGATGATGCGGCGGCAGGCACGCTCTTCCCGTCGGATCACGGGGCGTCGAGAACTCCATGATCTTGGAAGTCCGTGCCTGCCACGTTCCGGGCCCCCACCAAGCTGACGGACCGCCACGAACCGAGCCCCACACGAGAACGCTGAAGCCCTGTCGGTCGGATATTCACCATCCGGACTCCAGCGGGGTTCTGCGTCGCAGCTGGACCCACGGACTCGCTGCACAGGGCCCCGACAATCGCCGGAGACCGGCGGGTTGAACGCGCTCGGTGGGATGGTGGCGGACGAGGCCGGGCCGGTGTGCGTGGAAGTGCTGCAGGAAACCAGGACGGTGAGTGCCACCCCGGCGACCGTCGAAATGGCGGCATGACGCCGCAGCGAGTCGAGCTTCACGTTTCCCCCCGTGTACGACCACGTCGATTCTACGATCAACTCGCTGACGCAGGACGGGGTTTGGAGGTGAAGGCGCTCAGCGGTACCAGGTCCGAACGACCATCCCGCCGGGCGTCAGATGCTCGCAGTCTCCAACGCCAAGAGCCGGCGGACGAAGGCACATGGTTGACGCGGTGCGCTACCTGGTCGCGGGTGGCATCACCTGGCGGGCAATGCCCGCGGACTTCCCGCGGGACCGCGTCTGTGCGTTCTTCCGACGCCGGTGGGACAAGGGACCCACGCTCACTAGGAGCGCTACGGCAACGGCGAGGCTGTCAGAACTTCGCATACGGCGGGTCCGGCTGCCCGCCAAGCGCGCCATCGTAGGCGGCGGTGGCGGCGGGGAGCAGCGCCCGGGGCGGCCGCTCGGTCGGTCGGCCGGGGGTGTCCGCCCCGGTCGACTCCGGACGTGCGGTCCTAGGACTGCCCGATCCAGGTCTCGGCGAGACCGGTGCGCAGATAGAGGACGAGGCGGCCGGTGCGGTGGCGGGCGACCAGGCCGGCCGCTGTGAGGGCGGATAGATGGTGGGAGAGGTTGGGGGCCGACAGGCCGAGGCGGGTGGCCAGCTCGGTGGTGGAGGCGGGGGCGCCGAGTTCGGTGAGCAGCTGGGCACGGGTGCGGCCGAGGACGCCGACCAGGCCGTCCGGGGCGGAGGAGGGGCGTTCCCAGAGCGTGGCCACTCCGCGCGGCGGGTAGACCAGGCCCGGTTGGTAGGGCGGGTTGGTCTGCGAGTAGACGCCCGGCCAGGCGAACACCGAGGGCACCAGGACCAGGCCTCGCCCGCCGTCCAGGGTCCGCTCGCCGGTGAACCAGCGGTGCGCGATCCGCAGGGAGCCGTCCGCCCAGCTCACCCGCGGGTGCAGGTCGGCGAACAGGGCCGCTGGTCCGCCGGTCGACATCTGCTGGGCCCGGCGCAGGATCTCCCCCTCCACCAGCCGCCGGATCCGCGTCCAGTACGGCGCGAGTGCCGCCTCCCAGTACGCCCGAACCTCCGCCGCCAACCGGTTCAGCCCCGCCGCCGGATCGGCCCGCAGCGCGGCGACCTCCGGCGCCAGCGGGGCGGTGATCCGGTCCACGTCCACCCGCACCTGCTCCGCCGAGGTGGCGACCAGCTGCGCCAGCTCTTCGTCCAGGGTGGGCTCCCAGGCCGTCGCCACCGGCGTGAGGAACTCCGGCACGTACACGTTCGGCACCCGGACCAGGGCGGAGAGCAGCCCGTACGCGGCCCAGTCGATCCGGGGCCGCACCTCGCGCACCCACCGCAGGTGCACCGCGTGCTCGCCGGGCTCCTTGAGCACCTGCACGCTGTTGCTCAGCTCGGCCAGCGGCGAGTGACTGAAGCGGGTCAGCGCGAGGTCCTGCGCCGAGAACTCCCAGATCAGCATGGAACCACCCCCCGAGGATTCGATCAGGACGAAATCTGTGGGCACCCTAGCCGACCGCCCCGAGGATCGGCCCATGACCACCACCACCGCCACCGCCGAACCGCTCCCCGCCGCGCCCGCGCGGGCCGGAGGGCAGCGCAAGCTCCTCGGCGCGCACGCGATCGACAGCCTCGGCACCGGCCTGCTGCTCGCCTTCACCGTCATCTGGTTCGTCCGCACCACCCCGCTCACCCTGGCCGCCATCGGCGCGGCTATCAGTGCGGCCCGGCTGCTCGCCCTGCCCACCGCGATCCTCACCGGGCCGCTGATCGACCGGTTCGGCGCCCGCCTGGTCGCCGCCGGCGCCAACCTGCTCTCCGCCCTCGCGTACGCGGCGTTCCTCGGCGCCCGGCAGGTCTGGCAGATCGTCGCCGTGGTGTGGCTGGCCCAGATCGGCACGGCCGCGTACTGGACCTCCTCCACCGGCTTGGTGGTGCTCGCCGCCGAGCCGGACGAGCGACCGCGCTGGTTCGCGCTGATCGGCTCGCTGCGCAACGGCGGGCTGGCGCTCGGCGGCGCGCTCGGCGCTCTGCTGCTCGCCGTCGGCGGCACCGGCGGACTGCGAGCCGGCGTGGTGCTGAACGCCGCCAGCTACGCCCTCGCAGGCGCACTGCTGCTCGCCTGGCGGCCGACCGCCGCGCCCGTCAACCACACGGAGGCGGAGGGTAGTTACCGCACCGTGCTGCGCGACCGCCGCTACCTGCTGCTGGTCGGGATCAACCTGTGCTTCGTCTTCGCCGCCCTGGTGCTCGGCCTGCTGCTGGCCGTCTACCTCACCGAGGGCCTGCACCAGCAGGCCTGGCTGGCCGGCACCCTGCTGGTGCTCAACAGCGCCCAGGTGGTGCTCACCCAGAGCGCCGTCACTCGCCGGCTGAAGCGCTTCCGCCCCACCCGGGTGATCGCCGCCGGCTCGCTGCTCAACGCCCTCGCCTTCGCCCTCTTCGCGGCACTCTCCGCCGCCCCCGGTTGGGCCGTACTGGCCGGCGTGTTCCTGGCCGTACTGATCTACAACACGGCGGAGACCGTCGCCACCCCGTACCGCGAGGAGCTCAGCGTCCGACTCGCCCACCCGCGGCTACGCGGCCGCTACCTGGCCGTCTACCAGCTTTCCTGGACGGTCGGCCAGACCCTCGCCCCCGGCCTGTTCACCCTGCTGCTCGGCCAAGGGCCGTCCTGGCCCTGGGTGTTCCTCGGCGCTCTCGCCCTGGCCGCCGTGCCGGCCCTGCTGCTCCTGGAGCGGATGCCGGGTCAGTGATGGGACGGTGCCCGGGATGACGTGTCCGGCGCTCACCCCGGGCAGCAGCGGCTCGATCCCCGCCCACGGCTCGTCACTGGCCTCCCCAGCCGAGGACGTGGGCCGCGCCGGGGCCGAGGGCACGGCGGGGCCGAGGGCACGGCGGGGCCGAGGGCACGGCGGGGCCGAGGGCACGGCGGGGTCTTCCCGAATTCGGTGCAAGAACCGGAAAAACTCGATCAGACCCCGTTCGTCCCGCTCGTCTCCGGCAGCAGCCGAGGACGACCGGGCGTTGTGGCGGCGTTCGGCGTCGGCCTGGTCGGCGTGCTCCTGGGCGTGTTGGGGATCCCGGACCCCTCCCCGCCGGCCGGTTCGTCGTGGGTCAGCCGTAGTGGGCGAACACCCGGTCCCTCTCCGTCTCCCAGCTCCCACCCGGTTCGTCCCCGCGCCGGAACGGCACGGTCTTGGCGAGCACCTCGAACTGTTCGGATGGCCGCCGGCTCTGCTTCTCCGGGCAGGCACCCTCGTACCGTGATAAACGCCGCTCACCGGGGATAACAGGCAAGGAGCACCCCGAAACACAGGGAGACGAGATGCCGTCACCGGTCTGGAAGAAGGACCCCGAGAGCCATGACTTTCCCGCCGCCTTGGACTACCTGGAGCTGCTGTTGGAGCCCGAGGCCGCCCAGCAGGTCGTGGCGAAGCTCAACGACACCAACACCGTGGTGAAGAAGGCCAAGGACATTCTGCGGGCGTCCGAGCTACCGCTGCTGCCCAAGGAGAACGTGCACGTCGCCGAGAACATCGCCAAGGTCCAGCAGGGCAAGAAGCTCTCCCCGGTCCTGCTGGTGCGCGGCCGGCCGCTCATCATCGCCGACGGTTACCACCGCGTGTGCGCCGTCTACTACCTCTCGGAGGATCTCGAGGTGCCCTGCCGACTCGCCTAGCCCCCGTGGCCAGCCGGGAGGCATGCGGGCGGGGATCTCCCCTAGCGGGCCGGTGGCAGGCTGAGCCGACCTGGCGCACGGAGACCGGCAGCGGGGTGAACAGGGCCGCCGCGGCGTGGAAGCACTCCACGCCGCGGTCGTACGCGTGATCGTGGCCGGGGTCGCACGGGTTGCCGTGCAGGAAGAACTCCGCCGACCGGTAGTAGTTCGACGCCCGCAGGAACCCGTCACGGGCGCTGACCGGGTGGCCCTCCCCCAGGGCACGCCGGGCCTCCCCGGACACCCGGTCCGCACTACGCTCCGGTCAACCGAGACGCAACCGTTCCGTCTCGTGCTAGATTCGGACCATGGCCAGCTCACCCGCCCCAAGCTCTCCCGCGCGTCGACCCCTCGGCGGGCCGGTGCTCCAGGACTCAGTGACAGCGGCGATCTCGGTCGCCTTCTTCGAGGAACTGGCATCAGCCGGCTACGCGAAACTGTCCCTGGAAGCAGTCGCCAAGCGCGCCGGAGCAGGCAAGGCCGCCATCTACCGACGTTGGTCCTCCAAAATGGACATGACCCTCGCCCTGATCTCGAACGTGGTCGCGAACACGCCCGAACCCCTCGACAGCGGAACCGTGCGCGCCGACCTACTCGCCTTCCTCACCGAGGCGGCCGAGGCCCTGCGCCACCCGCTCCCCTCGAAGATCATCCCCGACCTCCTCGCCGAGAGTGGCCGCAACCCCGAACTGGAACAGGCCCTTCTCGCCGCCGTCCGCGATCCTCGCCGGGCCAGAGCCACCCACATCCTGCAGCGGGCCATCGAACGCGGCGAACTGCCGGCCGACCTCGACCTCGACCTCGCACACGACCTCCTCGCCGGCCCCCTCTACTGGCGCCTCGCCGTCGCCCACACCCCGACCGCACCCGACTACCTCGAACGTCTCACCGACAAACTCCTCGCCGCCCTGGCCGCCTGACGAACCCCAGGCACCACCAGACGGTGCAGCCGACCGAACCGACGAAGGCACAGGGCACTCGACGGCCTCCGGCGGGACCTCGGTGCACAGTTCCCGCTCGGAGCCCTCGGGGCCGCCCAGCGGGCCCTTACAGGTCCAGCACGGCGGGCGCTTCGCATGGACGGCGCGGGCGACTTGGAGGCGTTCCCGGCCCGTGCGATGGGCGGCCTCGGCCTTGCGCTTGGCGTGGCAGGCGTAGCAGGTGCCCGGTTGCCACGTCGTCGAGTCACGCCTCCCGTGACGACTCGACACATACCACCGGCGACGCGAACTCCACCTCCGTCGCCCGGGAGGTCGCCAGGCCCTACCCCTGCGGCTGCTGGAGCTTGGTCATGATGTGCTCCAGGACGGTCAGTTCCTCGGGGGCGAGCGCGAGAAGGCTGCGCGGGGGACGGGTCAGGATCGACTCGGCCCGCTCGGCGACGGCGGCGCCGGCGGCGGTAAGACTGACGATCTTGGATCGGCGGTCCACCGGGTGGACACTGCGCTCCACATAGCCGCGCCGCTCCAGCTCGTCCACGACCAGCGTGGTGTACGGCTTGTCGGTGGAGAGCCGGTCGGTCAGCTCCCGCATGGTCAACGGGCCCGCCAGCAGCCGGCGTAGCGCCTTGACGCGGAAGAAGCTGAGGCCCAGCGCCTCCTCCACCTCGGCACGCCGGTTCTCCTGCTTCAGCACCAGGAAGGACATGGCGGCCCAGACCCGAGCCGCCTCCGGTGGGACCACCGCGCCGGTGCCTGCGCCATCGTCCGGGCGGGGCTCGGCACCGCCGCCCGTGGTGTGTGTGCCCGGCCCGCCGCCGTCGTTCCTGCTGTCGTTCATCCGCTGTCGCGCTCCGCTCTGCTGGTCGGTCCGAGTCCGCGTCCGACCGCGGTGCCATGGCTCCGGCCTACCCGGTCCGACGGCCGGTGGTGAGGATACCGAGCGTCAGTACCGCTGCGCCGCAGGCCGTCGCGATCCACCAGCCGACGTGGCTGGCCGACGCGAAGCCGGTGCCCAGCGGGCCGTGCACGGCCGAGGTGGCCAGGGAGCCGATCACCGCAACCCCGAGCGCCTGGCCGGTCTGGCGGCTGGTGGTGGCGACGGCGGCGGCGACCCCGGCCTGGGCGGGCGGCAGGCCGGAGACGGCGGTGTTGGTGACCGGCGCGTTCAGCATGCCGAAGCCGAGGCCGAACAGCGCGTAGGAGCCGACGAGTTGCCAGGTGGAGGTGTGCACGCTCAGGCCGGTCAGCATCAGCATGCCGGCGGCCATGGCGCTCCCGGAGAGGACCAGCGGCAGGCGTGTTCCCCGGGCGGCGACCAGACGGCCGGCCATCGGCGAGACCAGCATGGTCATGCCCGCCATCGGCAGGGTCAGCACGCCGGCGCGCAGCGGTGAGCAGCCGCGGACGTCCTGCAGGTAGAGGGTGTTGAGTAGAAGGAAACCCCCGAGTGCGGCGAAGCCGCAGATCGCGATGGCCACGGCGCCGACGAAGGGGGCGCGGGCGAACAGCCGCGGGTCGATCAGCGGCGCGGCGCGGCGCAGTTCGTACGGCACCAGGCAGGCCAGCGCCAGCGCGGCGACCGCGCAGCAGCCCAGGGTCTGCGCGGAGGCCCAGCCCGCGGTGGGTGCCTCGATGAGACCGTAGGCGAGGCTGCCGAGCAAGAGGACGATCAGCAGCTGCCCGACCGGGTCCAGCGGGCGGGGGTGTTCGGCACGGGACTCGGGGACGAACAGTGCGCACAGCACGAGGGCGGCCAGGCCCACCGGGATGTTGGCCCAGAAGATCGCGCGCCAGCCGACCGAGTCGACCAGGCCCCCGCCGAGCAGTGGCCCGAGCGCCATGCTGACGCCCGCCACGGCGCCCCACACGCCTATCGCGCGGGCCCGCTCGCGGGGCTCGGTGAAGGTGTTGGTGATGATCGACATGGCGACCGGGTTGAGCATCGCACCGCCCACCGCCTGCAGCGCGCGGGCGGCGACCAGCCAGTCCAGGCCCGGCGCGAGCGAGCACAGCAGCGAGCCGAGGGTGAACAGCAGCAGGCCGGTCTGGAACGTGCGGCGTCGCCCGAAGCGGTCGCCGCTGGATCCGGCGAGCAGCAACAGGCTTGCCAGGACCACGGTGTAGGCGGCCACCACCCACTGCAGCCCGGTGACGGTGGCGTGCAGGTCGCGCTGGATGGCCGGGAGCGCGGCGTTCACGATCGTGTTGTCCACGCCGACCATGAACAGGCTCAGGCAGCAGATGGCCAGCACCCTCGTACGCCCGCGGCGGTCCGGTGAGGCCGTAACGGTGCCGCGGGCGGCAGGGGAGAGGACGGAAGACCACTTAGTTAATAACATACAATCATTATAGTCATACAACTAACCTCGGCGTCGATGGCGTTGCGGGCAGCACGCCGGCCGAGCGAAGGCCCCGGCACCTCACCCCGGTCGCTCCTCTGTAGGCCACGCCGGGGCGGGCACGGCGAAGGGGCGGCCCGAGCGCGGGCCGCCCCGACACAGCGCCACCGTCGATTACGAGAGGGGTTGGCCAGGACGCACCCGCCGATCGCGGTGCCAGGAGATCACTGACACTGCTTCCAGGCCAGGTGGTACACGGTTTTGATCGTGCCGTCCGTCGAATCCATCTCCATGAAGCTGGTGGCGCTCGGGCTCGAGGTGCCGCGCTCGACCTGCAGTTCGGTGTTGATGTCGAGGTTGCGCTCCTCCCCGCAGGGGGCGAAGACCAGGGCGGCGACGGGCACGGTGTCGGTCGTCTGCCAGTCGCCGGTGAACCCGCCCTTGAAGTGATGGGTCGAGTTGATGGCGAGGGGGTTGCCCTGGAAGTGGTAGCTGGCCCGCTGCGTCCCGGACGCACCCGGCGCCAGTGACGCGAAGCCGCGGTAGTCGGCGGACACGATCGCGTAGGTGAAGCCACCGGGGACGTGCACGAGAAGGTCGAGCTGACAGTTCTTCCGGAAGTCGGTCGGCGACGCCCCGCCCCCCACTTGGGCGAGGTAGTTACTGTAGGTGACGGTGAAGGCGGTGTTGTCGGGGGACACGGCCACGGAGGCCGTCCCCACCGGGCAGCCGGAACCGTTGACCGCCACGCTGTCGATGACGATCCGGTCCGGCGGCGGGGGCGGGGGCGGGGGCGGGCTGCCGCCGAAGGCCGACGAGCCGAACAATGATGTGGCGACACCAGTGGCGGCCAGCGCGCGGAGCACCATGGGCTTCCCTTCAATCGTCCACGGATCCGGGGCGGGCGCCGCTTTCCGAGCCCGACCCCCGGACTTCACGTGGGCATCGCACCACACGTTGCGCGTCCGCCTGCAGAAGGTGACGCTCCAGTCACTCAAACGGCCTTCAGGGTGGAGACCTCGTTCACCCACGCACGGGGACAGAGCGGCGCGCGAGCTCGGACACCGGCAGCCTCAACCTCCGCCACCGCTACATCACACAGGACCGGGCCGAGGGCGACAGGCCGGTCATCACCCCGCGTCGTCTCACCCGCCTTCTCCTCACCCGCCCCGACAACCTGCGGGACAAGGGCACCGAGCTCCTGCGGGAACTCACGGCTTCCTGCAGCGGGGCGAGCCGGCGCAGTGTCAGGTTGGTCCGCCAGAACGCGGTGACCAGCAGCACCCGGTCTTCCAGCGGCAGTGACCAGCGACGCCCTCGACGAGCAAGCTCAGCACCTTCTCAGCGCACCATGGCGATCCGCCTGCGGAAGTCGCGCGGTTGCAGCCCGCTGAACGGGGCTGTCCAAGATCTCGTACAGTCCCGCCATCCACCGTTCCCTCTCCGCCGACCGCGTCTCCGCGCCCCGAACCCTACGACGCGCCCCCGTCAGCGGGTCCAACGGTTTTCCCGGGCTCGGTTCCAGGATGGCCACAACGGCCGGCACCCAGTCGTCGTCCTCGCGCCGGCCGTCGTCGTCCCCGTCGCGAACCACCGTGCATCATCGGCCGCCCCAGCAGTCGGCCGACAGATCGGCGACGGCCGCCTGGCGCCTCGCCAGCGCGATGGGCCCGGCGCCGGTGGCCACCAGGGCAACCGGCGGGCACCGGCGCAGGGGGGCCACCAGTGAGAGCGCCGCGGCCAGCGGCTGCGCCGCCCAGTCCAGCGGGAACATCTTGGGTCCGATCTCCAGGACCGCGACGCCGCCGTCGAGGAGTTCGACGCGCGGAACTCCGCCCAGGGAGGCGTCGAAGTCCCGCCGCATCGTGGCGAGTACCGCAGCGCCCTGGTCCGGCGGCACCGGCACGGCGTGGTACTTGAGGGCCAGGTGCAGGTCGCCGTTGACGGACCGCAGGTCCGCGGTGACCGCTTCGGCCAACTCCTCGGCGGATTCGGTCCGGTAGGAGCCCTCGGCACTCCGGCGCCGTATCAGGGCCGCCAGTTGCCGGGCGGCATCGGGGAAGACGTAGTTCTCGCAGACCAGGTCGGCGATCGACTCGACGACGGCGACGGCGTCCAACGCAGGTGGCGATGTGGTGGAGGTCATGGGAGGGAGTAGACCGGCGGCTTGTCGAAGCGTCAAACGTACTTAACGCTTGATCTGGTGAGCCATCAACCAGACGAGGACGTCCAGCGGATCAGCGCGCCTCTGCAGCACACCGCGCTCGCCCACCCCCTGCGCCAGCGCCTGCTCTTCGCCCTGAGCGGCCGGCCGTCGACGATCAGCCGGCTCGCCGCGCGGCTGGGAGTGAACAAGGGCAGCGTCTCCCACCACCTCCGGGTGCTGTGCGAGGCGGGGCTGGTCCAGGACGCGGGAACGCGACGGGTGCGCGGCGGCACCGAGAAGTACTACCGGCGGACCGCCGAGCGACTCCTCGTCGCCGAGCCGCAGGCCGAGGGCACGGCCGCGCTGCTCGGCGCCATCGCCCAGGAGTTGGACCGCTCACCCGACGACCACCTCCTGACACTGCGCCACCTCCGGCTCAGCCCGGCCAAGGCGGCGCGGCTCGCCGAGGCGCTGGCCGCACTGGTCGACGAGACGGAGGAGGATTCGGAGGGCGAGCCGGTGCACGGCCTCCTGGTGACGCTCTACCAGCAGGCCGGGGCGTAGGGTCGGTCTGCTGAAGATCGTGTTGCGGTACGACGGAGCCCCGGCCGCAGGCCGACGTTGAGAAGGAGGCCAACTGCTCGGCCTACCCCCACAACTGAGATCATTCACGGCCTTGGTTCACCGGTTGGGGTGCTTCTCGGCGTGGTGCAGGCGGATGTGCCGGTACGGATCGTCGAGTTTGCCGGCGGCGGCGCGGCGGCGGTCGCGGTTGGTGGGCGGGGGCCGGATGATCGGCGGGCCCCCGTTGAAGCGGCGGTTGTGGTAGCAGTCCGGGCATTCCAGCCGAGACGGGTCGGCGGGTTCGCGCAGCGCCTTTCAAGGACGGGCCGCTCGCCGGTGCGCGACCGATCGGGTCACGGTGGCAGGATGCCGGGGTGGATTGGATATTGCGCGCCGCTGCAGAGCTGCTGGAGACGGACCTGACCGAGCCCGTCGATTTGGGCGGAAGCCGGCGCAGCACGGTACTGCGCTGCCGGACCGGCTCCGGGGAGAGCGTGATCGTCAAGGCTTACGCGGACGAGCCGGAGGCCCGGCGCTGCTTTGCTGCAGAGGCGGCTGGGCTCTCGTTCGGGCTTGCCGGTCCCGAGGTGTTGCGGGTGGATCCGAAGGTCCCGCTGCTGGTCATGGCGGACCTCGGTGATTCGCCGACTTTGGCGGATGTGCTCCTGGGGAACGACTCGAAGGCCGCTGGGGAAGGCTTGGTGGCCTGGGCGCGCGGGCTTGGGCGGCTGGCTACGAAGTCGGCACACCGGCGCGTCGAGTTCAGGCAGTTGTGGGCCCGGTACGGCCCGGGGATGACCGCCTGGGATGACGAGCCGTGGATCGCACGGGACGCGGCCGACTTGCCCACGGTGCTCGACGCGGCCGGTGTGACGGTTCCGGCCGGGCTGTGTGAGGAACTCGCTCGCATCGGTACCGCGGGCGGGGAGGAGTACCCGGGGTTCACCCCGGGCGACACCTGCCCTGACAACAACCTGCTGACGCCGCGCGGACTGCGGCTGCTCGACTTCGAGGCCGCGTGCTACCAGTCGGTGTTCCTGACGGCTGCGTACTGCAGGATGCCGTTCTCCACCTGCTGGTGTGTCTTCACATTGCCGGCGGGGATCGCGCAGAAGGCCGAGGAGGCCTTCCGCGCGGAAGTCGTCTCGGCGTACCCGGCGCTGGCCGACGATTCGGTGTGGCAGGACGGGATGCGACGAGCCGTCGTGGTCTGGACGGTGAACGCGACCGTGCGCCTGCTTCCGCGCACAGTGGAGGACGGACCGATGCACAGGACACGTCGACCCGTGGCGACCAGACGCCAGGTCCTCAGGCACCGTTGGCAGGTGGCGAGCACGGTTGAGGGGTTCCCGGCATTCGCGCAGACGGTGCAGCGACTCCTGCGCGAGGTCGCCCGGGAGTGGGATGTGGCTCCGCTGCCGCGCTATCCCGCCTTCTCTCCCGCACGAGCGGACCAGGAGCTCGCATAGAGCGGCGGGGGTCACGGGCGGCGCGACGGCCAGTCCCGTCTCAGAACTGCCACTTGTCCATGCCCTGGACGAAAAGCAGTGCGATCAGCCCGGCGACAAGGCCCGCGACTGCCAGCACTCCCGTGACCAACATGCCCACAACCATCCACGGCCCAGGGCCCTGGAGCAGGAGATACACGAACCCGCCACCGCTCAAGGCGCTCGCACCGAGCGGAATACCGCACGTCACCAGCAGGAACGCCTTGTACTTCTCCCACACAACGCCCCCAGGACGGTCTCCGACGTCCAAGGCAGTATCCATGCAGCCACAGGCCGAGGCATGAGTACTTTCACTCAAGTTCCGGCGCTCTCCAGGGCGTCCTTGCGGACGTAGAACAGGCCACGGGCCCGGCTCCAGCCGACCAGGTCCCAGCCAGGGGCCGAGCAGCCGGACTTTATCGCGGTGGCCAGCTCGGCGAACGCCTTCTGCAGTTGGGTCGCCAGTTGGTCATACTCGGGCGCTCCACCGCGAACGACCCGGCGCAGCATGCGTGCGGCCTCCCTCAGTCTCTCCACGGCCTCCACCGCCGTAACGACCGCTCGTGACCCCACCGGCTACTCGACGCGGGGTACCACTGCCCGGCTCTCCCCGTTCGTCCGTCACCGCATCAACATGCTCGGCCGGTACTCCTCCCAGCTCCCCGACCTGCCCGGCGGCATGCGGCCCCTGCGTGCCCCGGACGCCGACGACGCGGGGTGATTCCACAGGGCACAGCTGGGCCGGATGGCGGAAACGCACACGGCACGGGGGCGAACGGGAAGGGAACCTCCCCCTGAAGGAACTTTTCCGGCACCCCAGAACCAGGAGCGGAGACGAACGATGGCCACCACGATGGGCGAGGCCCGGGCCGGTCTCTCACAACCAGCGAGTATCCGGCTGCCGGGCATCGTGCTCGGTGTGGGGATGGGCGGCTTCCTCGACGGCATCCTGCTCCACCAACTGCTGCAGTGGCACCACATGCTCTCCAGCACCAACGAGGACCACATCGGCGTCAAGTACTACGACCCCCACACCGTCTCCGGCCTGGAGATGAACACCCTGTGGGACGGCATCTTCCACATCGTGTGCTGGCTGGCGATCCTCCTCGGCCTCGCCATTCTGTACTCACGGGTCACCCAGAACCGGCTGCGGGTGTGGACCTCCCGGGTGCTGTGGGGCTGGATGCTCGTCGGCTGGGGCCTGTTCAACCTGGTCGAAGGCATCCTGGACCACCACATCCTCGGCATCCACCACGTCTACGCCGGAGACGGCCAGGTCTGGTGGGACATCGGCTTCCTCGTCCTGGGCGCCCTGCTGGTCGCCGGCGGCTACGTGCTCCAGCGCAGCGGCCAGCCCTTCGACCCCAACGCCCCCACCGCGCGCGAGGACCGACGGGCCTGATGGACCACGACATGCCCGCACACGGGCACGACGTGGGCAGCAGCCTCCTGGAATGGCTGCTGCCCGTCCTCGCCCTGCTGGCCGCCGCCGGCGCCTACCTGCTGCTCGCTCGCCGGGCACGCCGCCGCAACCCGGTCCTGGGCTGGAGCCGATGGCGGACCGCATGGTTCCTGACCGGTACCGCCCTGCTCGGCGCCGCGCTGCTGCCGCCCGTGGCCCCCTTCGCACACCAAGACTTCCGCGGGCACATGACCCAACACATGCTCATCGGAATGTACGCGCCGCTCGCGCTGGTCCTAGCGGCCCCCGTCACCCTCCTCCTGCGCACCCTGCCCACGGCCCGGGGACGGCGGCTGACCACCGTGCTGCACAGCCCGCCCGCCCGCGTGACCGCCCGTCCGGTGGTCGCGCTGGTGCTGTCCACGGGCGGCCTCGCGGTCCTCTACTTCACCCCTCTCTACAACGCGACCACGAGCAACCCGGCAGCACACTGGCTGCTGCACGCGCATTTCCTGCTGGCCGGATGCCTGTTTGCCCACGTCATCGCCGGCCCCGACCCCGCCCCCTCCCGGCCGGGCGTGCGCGCCCGGCTGGTCTGCCTCGGCGTCGCGATCGCGGCGCACGCGGTGATCTCCCAGCTGATGTACGGCGGTTTCTGGGTCGACATCCACGCCCCCATCGACCAGGTCCAGGCAGGCGCCGAGATCATGTACTACGGCGGCGACATCGCCGAACTACTGCTGGCAGCCGCGCTGGTCGCCACCTGGCGCCCCGACCACCGGCGTGCGGCCCCCCAGGAAGCCGCCACGTTCCGGGAAGTGTCGGCACCCTCCTGAACCGCCCAGCGGTTGGGACGGCAGAGCCGGCGCCACCACGGACGCCGACCCGGACAACCAGCTCGCCGGCGTCCTGCTCCCCCGGACCGGGATGTCCACCCCGGACTCGGCGCGGGCCATGCAGGACTTCCGCTCGTGCCCGCGCGGGGAGGGCTCACCCGTACGGCGACCACGACATGATCGCGGCCGTCACGGGCCGGCCCACGCGCTGGGGCGTCCTGGCCGACTGAGGTGGGGGTCGAAGGCCGCGCGACGATCGCCGTGCTCGCCGACGACTGCGCCTCCGAGGTGTACCCGGGGGAGCGGCGGCCCTGGAATCACTGACGCCACGCGAGGAGTGGGAGGGCGGTAGCCGTTGTTCTCCGCCGGACGGCCTGCCCCGTCTCCGGGGTCGGCCGGCTACGGCCACGGGTAGCCCACTTGCTCGGGGTTGTAACCTCCGCAGAGCTCGGCGGTGGCACGGGGATCGCCCGCGGTCAGCTGCGCTTCAAGGTGCTCGGCCTGGTCCGACGGGTCGTCTGCGGAGATCGGGAGGGTCATCAGGAACTGGGCCCAGGGCAGACCTGTCTCGTCCCGGTCAGGGGGATGCCTCAGGACGACGTCGATCCGATCTGGTTCCCCGCGGGAGGCCCAGACGGCTTCCAACTCGCACTCCCACCTGGCGAGCCAGTCCTCGCGTCCCCTCAGCCCCGCCTCAAGCAGCGTCGCAACCACTGCTGCCGGCCACTCCCAGCTGCGGTCCTCTTCGGTTCGCCGGACCTCGGCCTCGTACTGATCCGCGGCGAACCGAAACTCCGGCAGGTCGAAGCCCCGCTTGGCCGGGTCGCGCCAGCCCGCCCAGACGACATGCTCCCCGTCCCGCGTGACCGTCACGTACAGCGCACTGCAGCACCGCTCCTCGCCGCACCCGGATCGAGCGAGCCGAACCTCGTGGGGCGTCGCAGTGGCATGCAACGGCCCGCCCCGGCCCAGGAGATACCGGGGGCCTGATCCCACGAACCGGGGGCCGCCTGATTCCATGCTACGGAGGGTCAGATCGGCCAGGAGATCCCGGCCACTGACGAACGGGCGGACCTCCAGGTAGCCCTCGCCGGGTGGTGGGCAGAGGATGCTCAGGCTGAGAATGTCCGGTTCTACGGCCATCGGCCAAGGATCGCGGAGCCAGCCGCAGCTGTCATGTGAATTCGCGTGGCCTCCGCTCAGGGCGGTAGTTCGGGCTGCCCTGAGGCACGCCGGCCTCCGGACACCCCACCGGAACGACGGGATGACAGCCCGGGGAATGACGGGGACCGCCCACAGAGGCTCGACCGTTTCAGAGCGCCGGTGCTCGCGAGCATCCTCGGACCGCACCCCGACACCGCAGTCCGCTGGGCCGGATTCGCCAAGACCTCCTGGGCCGACTACCGTGCCGCCCGCGCCCGTGACATCGGACGAATCCGGGCAGGGCCCCAAGAGGGATGCGCCCGCCCCTCCCCGAGCAGAAATGCGACTGACAACGTCCGCTGACTCCGAGACCATCAGGCAGTGACTACAGAACTGCATCTGCTGTCCCTCCGCGTCGTCGCACCCGGCCGACCAGGTCGAAACCCTTGAGGCGCGTCTCACGGCCGGAGATCCCCGCGAGGTCGCTGAGGTCTGTGGGGGTTCGAAGGAGTTCGCCGATCAGCTCGGCTATCCCTGGCCCGAACCTCGACGACGCGCTCGAACCGCGGGCGAGGCCGGGAACACGGCACGCCAGGAATAAGTGATCTCCGCCAGTAAACGACCAGGCCGCCGGGCTCGGCGGACGGGTGGTGGCCAGCACCCCGCGCGACTCCCTGTACGTCCTGGACGTGCTCTACGACCGCGACGGCGGCCGCCGCCCGGAGATGATCGTCACCGACACCGCCTCGTGTAGCGACATCGTGTTCGGCCTGCTCACCCCGGCCTGCTGGGCGGCCTACGCCCCCTACGCGACCCCGAGGCACCCGAGGACGAATAACTCGCCGAGAGGCCGGCGCCTCCCCGCCAGGGCGGCGCCGGCCTCGGCTGTCATCAGCTGGTCGTCGCCCACTGGTGAGCGCTGCCCTGGTGGACCGCAGCGTAGATGCGGTCGCGCAGCAGATTGGCGTCGTGGTCGGTGAGGGTGCGGTCCAGGTGCCGCAGGACCACCTTGAGGAGGACATTCTTCTGGTCCGGTCGAGCTCCGAGCCGCTCCAGGGCCTGCGGCGGGAGTTCCGCGCATGGCGTCTGGGTGAGGATCTCGACCGTCTCCACGCAGTCGGCATCGGGGCCGAGGGCGTCGCGGACCCGGTCTCCGAGGTCTTCTGCCAGGTCGTCGCGGTCGACGGCGACGGACAGGTCCCGGCGGATCGCCGGCATGGCGGACACGGGCCGGTAGGGGGCCAGGTCGGTCATCTGGGCGGCCACGGACGGTTCGGCCGAGCGGAGGATGCGGATGTCCGGGATGCCCTTGAGCAGCATGAGCATCCGGTCCAGTCCCATGCCGAGGGCGAGGCCGCTCCACGAGGCGTCCAGGCCGGCCCGCTCAAGGACCTGCGGGTGCGCCAGGCCGCATTCCGCCACCTCGATCCATTCGCCGTCGCGGTCCACGTCCACCTGGCGGCCAGACAGGGTGTAGGGGTGGACGCGGTCCTCGTGGCGGTGCTTCGCCCCGGGGAGCAGTGCTTCGACGAGCGTTGTGACCATCCCGTCCAGGTCGGCCGTGGTCATCGGCGCCGGGCGGCGGGTGATGCGCCACAGGTCGAGCTGGTGGGGCGTACCGGTGTGCAGCCGGTCGATGCTGTCGCGGCGGTAGACCAGTCCGGGGCAGACCAGGAGCACGTCGTCGGCCGGGTCCGCGGCCAGGGCGCGAAGCGCGGCCGGGATCAGCGCGCTGGAGTGGCTGCGCAGCATGAGCTGGTTATCGACGTAGCGGGTGTAGCGGGTGTCGCGGGTGATGTCGTCGGGTCGGTAGCCGAGGTTGTCGTAGTTGTCCTCCACGGTGACGGTGCGCTCGCCGCGCCACCAGCGGACCTGGCAGCCCCAGCGGTCGGCCAGCGCGTCGACGGCGTGGCCCAGGACGAGCTGGAGGGCGTGCGGTCCGGCGGCGGGGTCGCTGAGGTCCCGGATGGACAGGTCACGCGCGAGGTGTTCGGCGGAAAGATGAGCGGGCATGTCGGCCTCCTGGCAAGAGCAGTGACGGGGATTCGCAAACCCCCCAGCCCCTGGGCCTGACCGCTCGACGGGGTCAGCCCGGCTCAGCTCTGGAGACGCGGCGAAGTCCGACCCCTGCGGCGCCCTTCGGGGGCCAGGGGGCCGGTAAATCGGCGAATGATCGCTACGACGGCCACACCAGGACTATAGCTGGTTGTTGACACCTTCCCTCGCTGTTTCCGCCGCAGGCATCAAGTCACCGGCGGGCGTCAGTTGGCGCCGGCAAGCCGGTGATCTCGGCGATCGCCTCCGGAGACGGCTTGATGTAGTGGCGGACGTTCTCCGGCTTACGGTGCCGGGACTTCGCCATCAGCATCAGCAGCGAGGCTCCCCACTCCCCCTCCATAGCCTGGATCATGCACGCCCGCCGACACGCCCGCGCCCGGAGCCGGCTTGGACGCCTTGGTGTGGACCAGAGGTTGGCTTTGCAGGTGGGTTGTGAGAGCACTTGTCGCTCGGCGACGAGGGCACCCGGTGCTCGGAGCGAGGGATGTCGCTGGGTTGTGAGAGGGCGGGATGTGAGCCTTTGTCCGGTTCGCCGTTGAGTCTGGATGAGGCGCAGTGATCAGTGGTTCGGGGCGTGGTCGATACCAGGTGCC
>NZ_JBIRFA010000034.1:0-87834 GCF_044327205.1 Kitasatospora sp. NPDC018058
GGTTACATTCCGAACCCGGAAGCTAAGCCTCACAGCGCCGATGGTACTGCAGGGGGGACCCTGTGGGAGAGTAGGACGCCGCCGAACAATTCTTCTGAAAAGGCCCACCCAGCTTATCGGGTGGGCCTTTTCGCGTTCACCGGCCGGGGTCGGCGGTCAGGGCCTCGGCGGGCTCCCAGTCGGGCGGCCGCAGCGGGAGGTTGACTGGACAACAGTTGGCCGAAAGCTCATGCGGCGTTCAGTGGAAGACTGTGGCCTGCTCGGACCCATGCATTCACGACTGGGAAGGACATCACGTGGCCTCCATCGACAGGCGCCGACTCCTCCAGCTGGGCGGCGCGTCCGTGGCCGCTGCGGGCCTCGGGGCGTTCCTGCCCGCGATCAGCAAGGCTCTGGCGTTGCCCGCGATCAGCAGGGCCCGTTCGATCGAGGACGTCGAACACATCGTCATCCTGATGCAGGAGAATCGTTCCTTCGACCATTACTTCGGCACCCTCCGCGGTGTGCGCGGGTTCGACGACCCGCGGCCCACGCTGCTGCCCGACGGCCGGCCGAACTGGCACCAGCCTGCCGCCGCCGTGAAGACCGGCCGCTACCACGACCGCGGCCTGCCGGCCTCCGAGCAGGAGGTGCTGCCCTGGTACATCGACCCCCGGAACACCACCGAGTACCAGGCCGGTACGGATCACGGGTGGAGCAGCGGCCACCTCGCCTGGAACGAGGGGCGCCACGACCAGTGGGTGAACCAGAAGCAGGACGTCATGACGATGGGTCACCTCAAGCGTCAGGATCTGCAGTACCACTTCGCCCTGGCCGACGCTTTCACCGTCTGCGACTCGTACTTCTGCTCCGTCCACGCCGACACCGCCCCCAACCGCATCCACCTCTGGACCGGCACCAGCGACCCGCGCAACGTGTACGGCCGCAAGCCCAACGGCCCCGGCCTGTGGGAGCGCAACGGCACCAACGGCTACACCTGGACGACGTACCCCGAGCGCCTGGAGGCGGCGGGCGTCAGCTGGAAGCTGTACCAGGGCGGCTCAGGCGAGCCGGGCACCCCCACGGACAACTACACCGACAACCCGCTGATGTTCTTCCAGCGGTACCAGGTCGCCGAGGGCGCGTCGGGTCCGCTCGTGGACAAGGGTGCCACCGACCACACGCTCAAGGAGTTCCGGGCCGACGTCGAGCAGGGCCGGCTGCCCCAGGTGTCGTGGATCGTGCCGCCGTACCAGTACAGCGAGCACCCCTCGGCCACGCCGACCGACGGCGCGTACTACATCAACCTCGTGCTGGACGCGCTCACGTCCAACCCCGAGGTCTGGGGCAAGACCGTCTTCCTCATCAACTACGACGAGAACGACGGCCTGTTCGACCACGTCGTCCCGCCGATGCCGCCGGTCGTCAGCCGTCCGGGCGGCCCGGGCATGGTCTCGTCCGACCTGGAGGCGAGCCTCGGCGACGAGCTGCTGGACCTCGCCAAGTACCCGGGCGAGATGGGCCCGTTGGTCCCCGGCGCCGACCCGGGCGGGCTGCAGCCGATCGGCCTCGGCCCGCGCGTGCCGCTGCTGGTCATCTCCCCGTGGTCGCGCGGCGGTTGGGTGTGCTCGGAGACCTTCGACCACACCTCCGTGCTGCGGTTCCTGGAGACCCGGTTCGGCGTCGAGGAGCCCAACATCAGCGCCTGGCGCCGATCGGTCTGCGGCGACCTCACCTCGGCGCTGGACTTCTCCGGCACGGACGGGCGGAAGGTCTCGATCCCGGTCCCGGCGCCGATCGCCTCCCGGGGCAAGCCCTACCAGGTGCCGCTGCCCCAGCGGATGCCCACCCAGGAACCGGGCACCCGTCCGGCCCGGGCCCTCCCGTACGACCTGCGGGTCAACGAGGAGGAGACCGACACCGAGGGGCAGTTCCTGCTCGAACTGGACAACCAGGGCTCGGCGGGCGCGTGGCTCTACGTCTACGACCGGACGGCGCCGACGGTGGCTCCTCGCCGCTACACGGTCTCGGCCGGTGACACCCTCGGTGACCACTGGCCGCTGACCGGTGGCGGCTACCACCTCGTCGCCCACGGACCGAACGGCTCGGTGCAGGAGTTCGAGGGCAAGGCCCGGGGCGAGCTGGTCGCACGCTTCGATCCGTCGAAGGCCCAGGTGCGCGTCACCGTCTCCAACAACGGGTCGGCGGCCCGGACGGTGACCGCCGAGAATGCCTACGCGAAGGGCTCGAAGCAGAGCCGCGTCATCCACCCCGGCGACGAGGCCCGGTTCGCCTTCGACCTGCGCGCCGAGAGCCGCTGGTACGACGTCACCGTCGCGGCCGCGGACGGACCGACCTTCCGCCGCCGTTGGGCCGGACACCTGGAGAACGGCCGCCCGGGCACCAGCGACCCCGGCCCGCGCTGACCGCTCCCGCCCCCGGCCGCACACCGGTACCGTGCGGCCGGGGGCGACGGCGCACCCGCGGCCCAAGCCTCAGGGCAGTGGTCTGCGGTCAGCCGGTCGGCTGCCAGGGGCGACCCGGGACCCACAGCGGGACGGGGCCGCCGCGCGGCATGGCGCGCGCCGCGTCCTCCTCCAGCCACCCGTCCACCCGCGCCGGATCGCCCTCGCTCAGCTCCACCAGGGCGGCCGCGGCGATGCGGGCGCAGCACAGGACGAGGGCGAGGGTGTCCTGGCGGCGGTGCCGCTCCCGGATGTAGGCCTCGCCCCGCTCCTCGATGTGCTTGCCGTGGGACGGTCCGTCCCCGCCGGCCAATGTCTGGACGCCGTGCCACACCAGGGCCAGCGCGCAGGGTTCGGCCGGGTGCGTCACATCCTCCCGGTGTGCCTGCTCGCGGGCCTCGGCCGATCGCCGCCCGAGCCACTCCAGGGCCGTCGGCCCGTCCTCCCCGCAGGAGCGGAGGAGAAGTTCGGCGGCCTGTTCCGCGACGGACCGCAGGACCGCCGAGGCCGACACCCGCAGGCCGGGCGCGGGGGCGTCGCCGAAGGACAGCCACGCGTCGGCGAACGAGGCCGCGCGCAGCCCGCCCACCCAGGCCGGGGCCTCGCCGGGCGCGCCGAGCCAGTCCCGGGTCCCCAGCCGGACCAGTCCCACCGCGACCAGGCGCGCCGCGTCCCCGTCCAGGCCGAGCAGCCGTCCACTCCGCACCACGCACCCCCACCAGCGCTCGTCACCCTGTCGGGCACATCCCACCACACCGGGATGCGAACGAACTAGACAGGGTCACGTCACGAATCGGGACCGATGCGGTGCCGGCCGCCGAACGACCCCCGCGCCGGGCGACCCGGCCTCTGCCACCGGTATCACCCGGCCGACCCCGACCCCGGTCCCTGTGCGTCCGAGGGGGCTCGGCCGCCCCGGACACCCGGAGCCTGCCGGTCGGCTCGACCGTGACGGGCCGCTGCCCGACATCGAGGGCGCCGTGATCCGCCCGACTGACGCCCGGCCCCGCGACGGACCGGGTAACTGCCGGGTCGGCTCAGGCACCTGCCTCCCCGAGAGCTCCGGCCGACACGAACCATCCCGGCCGCACCTCGACCAGCGGGTGGTTGATCCCGCGGACTGCGGAGCCGAGTCCCGTCTGACTGGCGGACAGACCTCAGCAGCCTTGACCTCAACCGGGCTTGAGCTTCTAGCGTCGGCGCATGATCTTCACCGAGACAGAGTGCGAGTACCTCGCCGCCCAGTCATTGGCCCGACTGGCCACCACCGGTCCCGACGGCGGTCCGCAGGTCCGCCCGGTGGGCTTCCGGCTCAACGGCGACGGCACCATCGACATCGGCGGGCCCGCCATGGCCCGCAGCCGGAAGTACCGCAACGTGCAGGCGCGTCCCGATGTCTCCGTGCTGGTGGACGACCTGGCTCCGGCCGACGACCCGGTCGCGGGCGGATGGGGGCGCGGCGTCGAGATCAGGGGCTGGGCCGAGGTGCTGACCGTCGACGTGCCGCCCGTGGCACCCGACCATTTCAGCAGGGACATCATCCGCGTCCACCCGCGGCGGGTGATCACCTGGAACCTGGAGTCACGGGGGGCCACCGCCCGCGCCGTCGAGTGACGCGGGGGCGGTCGGCGTGGCGGCCGGACCGCGCCGGAGGCCATCGATGCGGCCATCGCCACCCGGCGGGCGCCCCAGTGGGACCGGTCACCAGTCGGCCGAGGCCGGTCGCCAGCCGTGCGGCGGGTTTCGGACAAGCCGGCCGCCCGTCCCGGCTTTCATGGAATTTCCATCAAATTCTCACCCGATCTCCGCGTAGGGTGGCTCCCGCTCCCGTTGCCGAACCCCCGGCGGCGGGAGTCTTGCCGGTCTCCAACTCGACTGGAGTGGATGGAACATGATGGTTCGTCAACTGTGGAAGCGTGCCAAGCGCGCGACGGCCGTGGTCACCGGCCGGGGGATCGGGGCCGCCGCGGCGGCGTTCGCGCTGGTCGCGGCCGTCGTCCTGGGCGGTACGGTCTCCGGGATGTCCGTGGCGGAGGCCAAGCCCGCGTGGGGCTTCTCGGGCAAGTGGGCGTGCTCCGGGCAGCCGGTCGCGGCCGGGTGGGTCATCACGGACCACGACGGCAAGGGCTGCGGCGGCTGGGGCTCCTGGTACCAGCAGCCGGCGAAGGACGGGATCTGGACCTGCTCGGGCTCCCCGGTGGTGGCCGGCTACGTGATCACCGACCACATGACCTCCGGCTGCGGGGGCATCGGCTCGTGGCGCCACAACCTCGTCCATGACGGCATATGGACCTGTTCCGGTTCGCCGGTCGTGCCCGGGTACGTCATCAGCAACCACTTCCGGGCCGGGTGCGGCGGCATCGGCAGCTGGCAGCACAGCCTCCCGCACGACGGGATCTGGACCTGCTCGGGCTCCCCGGTGGTGGCCGGCTACGTGATCACCGGACACACCACCTGGGGCTGCGACGGCGCCGGTTCCTGGCGTCACAACACCGCCCGCGCGGGCCTGTGGGCCTGCCCGGGCTCGCCGGTCCCGCCCGGCTTCCGCTCCACCAGCTACAACGCCGGCGCCTGCGACGGCCTCGGCGGCTGGCAGCTGGCCCGCGCCTGACGGCCCGGCGGCTCCGCCCCCGCCCCCGTCCCCGCGCCCGGGTCACGCCCGGCGTGCGGGGACGGTCGGCCGAACGACCTCACCTGGGTTCGCTCTCACCTGGGTTCGGCCTCAGATGCGTTCGGCGGACCAGTGCGGGTCGCGGCCGGTGAGGGCCAGCAGCCGGTCCTGGGCGTCGGCGCCGGGGACGGTCATGAGCGGGGGGTCGAACAGGCCGGTGTCGGCCAGGTTGCGGTAGCCCTCGAACTCGGCGAGCGCGTACCGGGCGGCGCCCGGCGGCATCCGGCCGCTCTCGCCGAGCGCCCGGGCGAGGTCCCAGCAGTGGACGACGGTCTCGGCGGTCAGTTCGCGGGCGTACCCGCCGACGTCGCGCAGCCCGTACGGCAGGTGAACCAGGCGGTCGGGGGCGCCGGGCTGGTGGAGGGCGCGCACCGCGGTGTCGGCGGCCATCGCCCACACGCCGACGGGGTTGCGTCCCAGGACGTCGCCCGCGAAGCGGTGGCCGATCGCCTCGAAGGTGTAGCCGGCCACCGCATGGCAGACCCAGAGGTGTTGCGCGGCCACATGGTTCACCAGGGCGCGGACGTCCCAGTCGCGGCAGGGTGTGGGTGCCGTCCAGCGGTCCTCGGGGACGGCTCGCAGCAGGCGGGTCACCTCCGCCGCGGCGGCGATGTAGCGTTCACGGACCTCGGCGTGGAACCCGGGTGGGTGTGGACATTCCATCGGAGGGCCTCCCTCCTGCCCCGCTCACTCTCAGTAAACCGCTACTGGGAGTGACCTGCCAGGTTTACGGTGGCCGGGCCCAGTATGGGCCGGACGGCCATCAGGCGATTGCCGTGGGTGACCGTCCGCCGAGTCCTGTCAGCGGGCCGGGTCCTCCAGGACGGCCCGCGCCGCGTTGTGCCCGGGGATGCCGCTGACCCCGCCGCCCCGGACGGCTCCCGCGCCGCACAGCAGGACGTTCGGGTGGGCCGTGGCCACGCCCCAGCGGGCGGCGGCGCTGCCGGCGTCCTCGGCGCGGAACGGGCCGGACTCGGCGGCGAACGGGAAGGACAGGTCGCGGTGGAAGATGTGGCCGCCCGGCAGGCCGATCTCCCGTTCCAGCTCCGGCGGTGTCCTGGCCTCGACGCAGGGCCGGCCCTCGGAGTCCGTGGCCAGGCAGTCGGCGATCGGCTCCGCCAGCACCGCGTCCAGCTGCGCCAGGCAGGCGGCCAGGGCGCGTTCCTTGGCCGCCGGGTCGCCGAACAGCCGGGCGGGCATGTGCAGGCCGAACAGGGTCAGCGTCTGGAGCCCCTGCCGGACGGCCTCCGGGCCCAGGATCGACGGGTCGGTCAGGGTGTGGCAGTAGATCTCGGACGGCGGCGCCGAGGGCATCCGGCCGGCCAGTGCCTCGGTGTACGCGGTCTCCAACTGGCCGTAGCCCTCGGCGATGTGGAAGGTGCCGGCGAAGGCCTCGCGCGGGTCGGCGGCGGTGTCCCGCAGACGCGGCAGGCGGCGCAGCACCATGTTGACCTTCAGTTGGGCGCCCTCCGGCGCGGGCCCCGGGTCCTCGCCCAGCAGCCGGGCCAGGGCGGCCGGCGCGGCGTTCACCAGGACCCGGCGTGCCGCCGCCGTCGCCTCGCCGTCGCGGTGCCGGTACGACACCTCGGCGTCACCGCGGCCGTCGGTGGCGACGGCGGTGACCTCGCAGCCGGTCCGGATCTTCGCGCCGGCCGCCAGCGCCGCCTCGGCCAGTGCGCTCGTCACCGCGCCCATCCCGCCGACCGGGACGTCCCAGTCGCCCGTCCCGTTGCCGATCACGTGGTACAGGAAGCAGCGGTTCTGCCGCAGCGACGGGTCATGGGCGTGGGTGAAGGTGCCGATCAGCGCGTCCGTCAGGACCACGCCGCGTACCAGGTCATCGGCGAAGCCGCGCTCGATCGTCTCGCCGAGCGGCCGCTCGAACAGGTCCGTCCAGGCGGCTTCGTTCCCGACCCGGCGGTGCAGCTCGGCGCGGGTGGGCAGCGGTTCGGTGAGAGTCGGGAACACCCGCTCGGCGACCTGCGCGGTCATCCCGTAGAAGCGCTGCCAGGCCTGCCACTCCCGGTCGGCGCCGGTCAGTGCCCGGAACGACTCCCGGGTGCGGCCGGGGTCGGTGGCGTCCACCAGCAGGCCGGTGGGCTTCCCGTCCCGGACGGTGGGGGTGTACGAGGCGATCCGGCGCCGCCGCAGGTCCAGCCGCAGCCCGAGGTCCCGCACCACCTGCCGCGGCAGCAGGCTGACCAGGTAGGAGTAGCGCGACAGCCGGGCGTCCACACCGGGGAAGGCCTGGGCGGAGACCGCGGCCCCGCCGACCCGGGGCAGCCGTTCGAGGACCAGCACCCGCCGCCCGGCGCGGGCCAGGTAGGCGGCGGCGACCAGTCCGTTGTGCCCGCCGCCGACGATCACGGCGTCGTACCGGGAGGACGCGTGCGTGTTCATGCGGCCACGCTACGGCGTTTCGCGGGGGTGGGGAACAGCCCCGCACGGGGCGGCCGGCCGCCGGACCCGTCCCGCCGAGCCGGATGTCGGTGCCGCTGGCTAGGGTCTGCGCCATGGCGACAGTGACCTTCGTCGACGAGACGACATCGGGGCTGCGGTGGGATGCCTGGCGGCTGCCCGTCGACGAGGAGCGGTTGACGCTGCGCGAGCTGATCCGCCGCCGGGTGCTCCAGGAGGCGGCCGAGCACAACGCCCGCCGCCTCGAGGTGTTCCACGGCCTGGTGCAGCCGACCGAGGCCGAGCGGACCCTGAACGGGTACCGGCTGCGGGCACCGGACCACGCGATCGACCCCGAGCGGCAGTTCCTGAGCGCGGTCGAGGCGTTCGGCCGCAACGGGTTCCTGGTGCTCGTCGGCGACCGCCAGGTCGAGGAGCTGGACGCCGAGTTGGACCTGCGCACCGACACCGAGGTGTGCTTCCTGAAACTTGTTCCGCTGGTAGGTGGCTGAATGACAACGACCGAACTGCTCGACCCCGCCGTCGGGCGGCTGCTCGACGCGCTCGACACCGGGGACGTGGACGCGATCGGCAGCGCGCTGATGGAGGTCGACACCGCCGTCGGGGGCGACTGGTCCGCCGAGCGCGTGGTGCCCGTCCGCGAGCGGGTGCTGGAGCTGCACCGCAACACCCGGGGCGCGCTGGTGGCGAGTCTGGTGCGCTGGATGCTGATGCTCTGGCGGCCCGTGCTGACCGACAAGGCGGCACAGCAGCGCAGCGCGCTGATCCGGCTGGCCTCGATGGTCTCCCAGGGCTTTCCGCAGGGTCCGGCCCGCGAGCTCCGCGAGGACAGGCTCCACCTGATGGGCCGCCAGTGGCACCTCACCGAGCTGCACGAGGCCGAGCGACTGATCAGCGACGAGCTGGAGGCCGGCCGCCCGGTCGACGGTGCGGTGGTCGCCGCCGTGCGCCGGTCGGCGCTGATGGTCCGGCCCCACTACAGCCTCGTCATCGACCTCGCGGCCGCGCTGCCCGAGCCGCTGCTCAGCCCCGGCGAGGCCTGGGCCGACCAGGTCCTGGCCGCCCTTGACGAGCCTGGTTCCCCCGGGAGCACCGACCGGCCGTGGATGGACCTGGTCAAGCACGCGCTCCAGGCCAAGTCCCCGAAGCCGAACGCCCGTTGGGAACGGACCGGGCGCGCCCTGATCGACGCGGTCGGCCCCGAACGAGCCCGCGAGCGGATCGCCGAGTGGCTCTCGCTGGTCGGCCGCCCGCGCACCCTCGACCTGGTCGCGGACCCGGACGGCGAGGGAGCCGATCAGCTCGACCCGCACAACCTGGACGCGCTGCGCGGACTCGCCCTGCTGCTGGCCCTGACCCCGGCCCATCCCGACACCGCCCGGGTGCTGGCCCGGCTGGTCGAGTCCGCGCTGCGCAAGGCGCCGGGCATCGGCCCCCGGGCGCCCAAGGTGGCCAACGCCGCCGTGCATTGCCTCGCCCGTCTGGACGGCGAGGACGGTCTCGCCCAACTAGCCGTCCTCACCACCCGGGTGACGTACAAGGGCACCGTCAAGGAGCTGGACAAGGCGCTCCGGGACCGGGCCGCCGCACTCGGCCTCAGCCGGGCCGAGATCGAGGAACTCGCCGTCCCCTCCTACGGATTGACCGACATCGGCGGGCGCGTCGAGTGGTTCGGCGAGGCCCGGGTGGAGCTGGTGGTGGAGGGCTCCCGGGCCCGCCAGACCTGGTACAACGAGGTCGGCCGTGCGGTGAAGACGCCGCCCGCCGTCGTGCGCCGTGAACACGCCGATCAGCTCAAGGAGTTCAAGGCCTCGGTCAAGGACCTGGAGAAGATGCTGACCGCCCAGTCCGAGCGGCTGGACCGGCAGTTCCTGGCGCGGCGCAGCTGGCGGTACGGCCCCTGGCGGCAGCGCCTCGTGGACCACCCGCTGGTCGGCACTCTGGCCCGTCGGCTGATCTGGACCGTGGACGGTACGGCCTGCGCCTGGCTGGACGGCGCGCTGCGCACCGTGACCGGCGACGAACTCGCGCCTGCCGCGGACGCCTCGGTCGAGCTGTGGCACCCGGTCGCCTGCCCGCCCGAGAGCGTGCTCGCCTGGCGGGCCGTGCTGGAGGGCCACGGCGTCGTGCAGCCGTTCAAGCAGGCGCACCGGGAGGTGTACCTGCTCACCGCGGCCGAGGAGCACACCCGGGTGTACTCCAACCGCTTCGCTGCGCACGTCCTGCGCCAGCACCGGTTCCACGCCCTGGCCGCGGCCCGGGGCTGGCACAGCCAGCTGCAGCTCGCGGTGGACAACTCCTTCGCCGTCCCGAAGCGGCTGCTGCCGGAGTGGGGGCTGCGCGCCGAGTTCCGGGTGCACGGAATGGACGCCGACTGGGGGGAGAACTACGACCACCTGGGCACCGACCAGGTGCGGTTCTACCCGATCGACGCGCCGGAGAGCCTCACCCAGGCGGGCACCGGCCGCTACAGTCCGGTCAGGCGGGCCGGAGTGCAGGAGGCCGACCCGGTACCGCTCGCCGAGGTGCCGCCGCTGGTGCTGAGCGAGGTGCTGCGCGACGTCGACCTGTTCGTGGGCGTGACCAGCGTCGGTAACGACCCGACCTGGTCGGACGGCGGACCGGAGGGCCGGTACCGCGACTACTGGCAGTCGTACAGCTTCGGCGAGCTGTCGCAGAGCGCCCGCGAGCGCGGCGAGTTGCTGGCCCGGCTGCTGCCCCGGCTGGCGGTGGGGGACCGCTGCACGGTGGACGGCCGCTTCCTGGAGGTCCGCGGCGAGCTGCGGACGTACCGGATCCACCTGGGCTCGGGCAACATCCTGATGTCGCCGAACGACACCTACCTGTGCATCGTGCCCGGCTCCGACGGTCCGGCCGACGGGCAGCCGCAACTGCCCTTCGAGGGCGACCACATGATGGCGGTCATCCTCAGAAAGGCGCTGCTGCTGGCCCGTGACGGCGCCATCACCGACCCGACCATCACCAGTCAGATCGCCCCGTGCTGACCGCCTGAGAGGTCGGATGGAGCAGCCCCGCCGCCTGGACGATGAGCCGGACGGCGGGGCTCGGGGCGGGGGCTTCGGAAGCGGCAGTTGTGGGAATCCCGTCCGGGGGCCGGAGGCAACGGCGGTGCTGACGGCCCGCCACCCTCAACCCGTTTCCATCCGGAGGAGATCAGCCGTGTACGCACGTCCACGTCGCGCCACGCTCAGATCCCTGATAGCCGGCCTCTGCGCCGGGGTCACCGCCCTCGCCCTCGCGGTGGGACCGGCGCAGGCGGCGCCGGTCGACACCCGCAGCTCCGCCCAGTCGACCGGACATCAGAACCCCTCTGCCGGGCTGAGCGCGTCCTACGCGATCAGCACCCCGGTGAACATCTCGGCCTCGTGCGCGGGGCAGAACGCCGAGACCATCCAGGCCGTCGACCCGGCGGTGAACGCCGTGTACGACACCTGGATCGGCTGCAAGGGCATCGGATTCGCCGGCTCGCTGGACGGTGGGGCGACCTTCGGTGCGCCGGTCACGCTGCCGGGCAGCGTCGGACAGAAGGGCAGCCGCAGCTGGGACCCGGCGATCACCGTCGCGCCGGACGGCACGGTCTACGTGGCGTTCATGGTCTCCCGCTCCGGCCTGACCTACCCCGTCGTCGACGTCAGCACCGACCACGGCGCCAGCTTCAAGACCGCGGGAGCGATCACCCCGCCGGACGCCAACAACTGGGGCGACCGGGACTTCATCACCGCCGGCCCGGACGGCACGCTGTACCTGACCTGGGACTACGGGCCGAGCGCGGCGGCGGTGACGTTCATCTGCGCTCCGAGCGGCAGTTGCGCCTTCGCCACCGGCGACGTCAACGCGGTGATGCAGAAGTCCACCGACGGCGGCCGGACCTGGAGCCCGATGTCGCACATCAGCCCCGGCTACCCGAACAGCGGCGCCGACAGCGCGCCCGTCGTGGTCGAGCCGGACGGTTCGATCGACGTGCTCTACCAGGGCTACGTCGTGACCGACGTCCCCACCGACAACCTGACCGTCGCCTACACGTACGCGACCCGCTCCACCGACGGAGGCGCGACCTGGTCGCAGCCGGTGCGGATCGGCGCCGACGCCGGGACGATGAACAACGGCGAGTGGTGGATCGACGGCGCCGAGGCGCTCGGCCCGGACGGGACGCTGTACGCGACCTGGGACACCCAGGGCGCCACCACCGACACCGGATGGCTGTCGTACTCGCAGGACCACGGCGCGACCTGGTCCACCCCGGTACAGGTGCCCGCGGACACCCTGAACGCCCCGCACGTCATGCAGGTCGTCGCGGGACCGCCCGGGATCGCGTACGTCGGCTGGCTGTCGAGCAGCGACCCGCGCGGCTACGCCCAGTACCTGCGGACCTTCTCGAC
Organism: Kitasatospora sp. NPDC018058; assembly: GCF_044327205.1. Classification (NCBI taxonomy): domain Bacteria; kingdom Bacillati; phylum Actinomycetota; class Actinomycetes; order Kitasatosporales; family Streptomycetaceae; genus Kitasatospora; species Kitasatospora sp. NPDC018058. Next base: position 11,934 of record NZ_JBIRFA010000034.1, read on the forward strand.
GACGAAGGGGTGGCTGTCCGCCCCGGTCCAGGTCTCGCAGAACTTCGGGACCGGCACGGTGTGGCCCGGTGACACCTTCGGGTTCTCCGCGATGACGCCCACCCGGCTGGTGCTGGCCTGGGGCAGTGCCGTCGCGCCCACGGCCTCGAACGACACCATCTGGGCCGCGACGGTCGGGGTGACCCTGCCGTAGCGCCCCTGACCCGACCTGCGGCGTGGTTGCCCGCGAACGCCTCTCGACGCGGGCAACCACGCCGTATTTCAAGCGAGTTACCGGATCAGGGGGCATGGCGAAGGCCCGGTCGGCGTCGGCGGACCGGGTTTGACGGCGGTTCGGAGTTCCACCACCCTTCCACTAATCGAATAGTGAAAGGGTACTTTGCCGATGCCTCTGGCCCTCTCCCCACTCCGTCCGTCCCGCCCGCCCCGACCGCTGCCGCGCGCGGTGCCCCTCCGGCGCCGACCGGCCGTGCTGGCCTGGGGCCTGGCGGCGGGGTTCGCCGCGCTGTACGCCTGCGTCGCCGTCAACCGGCACCGACGTGGCCTCACCAAGGCCTATGACCTGGGCATCTTCGAGCAGGCAGTGCGGGCGTACGCGCACGGGCAGGCGCCGATCGTGCCGCTCAAGGGGCCCGGCTACCACCTGCTCGGGGACCACTTCCACCCGCTGATCGCCGTGCTCGCCCCGGTCTACCGGGTCTTCCCGAGCGCGCTCACCCTCGTGGTCGCCCAGGCGCTGCTGATGGCGCTGGCCGTCGTCCCGCTCACCCGCTGGGCGCACGAGGTGGCCGGGCCGCGGGTGGCGCTGGTGATCGGCTGCGCCACCGGGGCCTCCTGGGGGATAGTCCGGGCGGTGGCCGACGACTTCCACGAGATCGCGTTCGCCGTCCCGCTGCTCGCCTTCGCCGCCACCGCGCTGGGGCGGCGCCGACCGCTGGCCGCCGCGCTCTGGTCGCTGCCGCTGCTGCTGGTCAAGGAGGACCTGGGGCTGACGGTGGCCGCCGTCGGACTGCTGATCGCCTGGCAGGCCCGGCGCCGCCGGGGCGGTGCGCTGCCCGGGCTCGCCCTCGCCGTCGTCGGTGCCGCCGCGACCGCGCTCACCCTGCTGGTCGTGCTGCCGTCGTTCAACCCGAGCGGGAGCTTCGACTACTGGCAGCAGCTGGACGGCGGTGCGAAGCCCTCGCTCTGGACGGTGCCCCTGCGGCTCGGGTGGCCGCCGCTCAAGTGGCTGCTGCTGTTCCTGCTCGCCGCCACCGGCGGCTTCCTCTGCCTGCGCTCGCCGCTGATCCTTCTCTGCGTACCCACCCTGGCCTGGCGGCTGTTGTCGACCAACCCGCACCACTGGGGCGTCAGTTACCACTACAGCGCGGTGCTGATGCCGATCGTGTTCGCCGCCCTGGTCGACGCGCTGCGCCGCTGCGACGCCCGCCGCGTCCGGCGCGGGCTCGGTGTCACGGTGCTGGTGGCGGCCGTGACGCTGCCGCTATACCCGCTGCACGAGGTGGTGATGCCCGAGGCCTGGAGCACCTCGCCCCGGCTCACCGAGACCCGGGCGGTGCTGCGCCTGATACCCGACGACGCCGCCGTGGCCGCCTCCAACCGGCTGGCGGCCCAGCTCACCGGCCGGGCCGAGGTCACCCTGGTGTGCCAGGTGCCGGCGGCGCCGACCCCGGAGTGGGTGGTGGTCGACCTGCGGGACCCGAGCGTGCGGTCCCCGTGCGCCACCGCCGACACCGCCCGAATGCTGGTGGCCTACCAGGACCTCGGCTACCGGCGGCTGGTCGACCAGGACGGCCTGTTGCTGCTGAAACGTCCCTGACCGCCCCCCGGGTTCAGTTTGACCCGCGCGCCACAGTGGGCCACCATTCCACTATTGAACTAGTGAAAGGCCGCAACGGGTGTGATCGAGTACCGCATCGAGCGGCGCAGCGGCGTCTCCACCTACCAGCAGATCGTGCAGCAGACCAAGCAGGCCCTGCGGCTCGGACTGCTGCAGCCCGGGGACAAGCTGCCGACCGCCCGTGAGGTGGTCGAGCTGACCGCGATCAACCCCAACACCGTGCTGAAGGCCTACCGCGAACTCGAACGCGAGGGGCTGGTCGAGCCCCGCCCGGGGCTCGGCACCTTCGTCCGGCGCTCGCTCGCCCGGCCGGAGGCGGCGGCCGACGGGCCGCTGCGGGCGGACCTGGTCGGGTGGGTGGACCGGGCCCGGGAGGCCGGGCTGGAGCGCGAGGACATCTCCGCGCTGATGGCTTCCGTACTGGAGCAGCGCTTTGACACCGGGGTCTCCCCGGCAACACCGAACTGAGAAACTCTGGGGGACCGGGTGGATGACGACCCGACGACCATGACGCCGGCGCTGGAGGCGGTCGGCCTCGGCAGGCGGTACCGGGGCGGCTGGGCCCTGCGCGACTGCGACTTCACCGTCCCGGCGGGCCGGATCTGCGGCGTGGTGGGCTCCAACGGCGCGGGCAAGAGCACCCTGCTCTCCCTCGCCGCCAGCCAACTCGACTCCACCGAGGGTGAGTTGCGGGTGCTCGGGGAGCCCGTCGGGACACCCGGGCTGCGTGCCCGGGTCGCCTACGTGGCGCAGGACAAGCCGCTCTACCCGGGCCTGACCGTCGCCGACACCCTGCGGATGGGCCGCGAGCTCAACCCGCTCTGGGACGAGGAGGCGGCCCGACGCATCGTCGATCAGGGCGAGTTGAAGCCCGGCGCGCGGATCCGCTCGCTCTCCGGCGGCCAGCGCACCCGGGTCTCCCTGGCACTCGCGATCGGCAAGCTGCCCGACCTGCTGCTGCTCGACGAGCCGATGGCCGACCTCGACCCGCTCGCCCGGCACCAGCTGATGGGCACCCTGATGTCGGTCGCCGCCGAGCGCGGCACCACCATCGTGGTGTCCTCGCACATCCTCCCCGAGCTGGACGGCGTCATCGACCACCTGCTGTTCGTCGAGCGCGGGCGGATCCGGCTGGCCGGCGACCTGGACGACATCCTGGACGGGCACCAGCTGCTCACCGGCCCCGCCGAGGCGGCCGGCCTCCCGGCCGAGCTGGTGGTCGAGCAGCGGGTCGGCGGGCGCCGGGCCACCGCGCTGGTGCGCACCGGGGAACCGCTGGACGGCCCGTGGGAGAGCGAACGCCCCAGCTTGGAGGACCTGTTGCTCGGCTACCTCCGCGCACCGGCCGACCCGGGCCCGGCCGCCACCCGCGCCGCCGAGCGCCGCAACGAGGGGGTCGCCGCATGAGCGCGGACGCCCTGACCCGCGACCGATCCGCCGCCCCCGCCGCCGCGAGCCGCCCGGCCGCTCCTCCGCTGCGCGGCCTGCTCTGGCTGTCGTTCCGTCAGAACCGTTTCCTGCTCTGGACCTTGGCCGCGCTGCTGGCCCTGACGGCGGCCGACCTGCTCTGGATCCACATCAGCAGCCAGCACACCGTCGGCGTGCTGCGGCGGACCGGCTGCTACAGCCCCGAGACCTGGTCCAGCACCCACTGCTGGACCCTCCTCGCGCCGATCAACCGGCCGACCTTCTGGTACGTCCAGATCCTCCAGCCCGCCGTCACCGCCGTCCCGCTGCTGATCGGCGTCTTCATCGGCGCGCCGCTGCTGGCCCAGGAGTACGAGCGCGGCACCATCCGGCTGATCCGCGCGCAGTCCGTCAGCCCGGTGCGCTGGCTGGCCGCCCGCCTGGCGGTGCCCGGTGCCGCCGTGCTGGCCCTCTCCGGTGTGCTCGCCGGGCTGATGAGCTGGGTGTGGTGGGTGGACATCGTGCATGGGCCGATCGCCTTCGACCCGCCGTTCCAGTTCTTCACCTACCCGGCCCTCGGGATCGCGCCGGTCGCCTGGTCGCTGTTCGCGCTGGCCCTGGGCGTGCTCATCGGCCAGTTGGTGCGCCGCACACTGCCCGCGATGTTCCTCACCGCCGCGCTGGTCGCGGGCGTCCACGGCCTGATCCGTCGGGGCCGGCCGTCCTTCTACCCCGTGGTGGACGAGGTGACCGGACTGAGGGACAAGGCGACCGGACTGGGCGCCGCGCAGCCCACCAACGCCTGGCTGATCGACCGAGGCGCCGTCATGCCCGACGGCAGCCGCATCGACAGCGACCAGTGCCTGTTCGGGCACCGGTGCGACGGGGCCACCGCCTCCTGGCTCAAGTACCACCCCGCCGATCACCTGGTGCCGATCCAACTCGTCGAGGCCGGCATCCTGTTGGGGCTCACCGCGCTGCTCCTGGTGGCCGTGTTCCGGCGGATCCGGGGCTGACCGGTCAGCTGAGCAGCGGGAGCCCGCCCACCTCGTGGACCTCCACGGCGGGCGCACGGCGCACCGGAATCCCGAGCGGCGCCCCCGACCGGGCGCCCTCGGGGTGAACTCCCGTGCGGGGAAGTCGGGGTACTGAGGCACGTCCACCGTGTCGTCGCTGTCCACCCTGGTGGGATTGCTGCGTACTGCCTGTTTCAGCCGCATGCCGGACAGCCCGGACGCCGCACCGGACCGCCGGGGCCACAAGGGCATCTTCCTGATCATCGATGAGTTCCATCTGGTCGCCGCCCACGACGATTTGCTGCAGCCCCTGGTCGAGTACCTCCCCCTCGCCCGGCAACTGGGCCTGCGCGTGATCATCGCCCGCCGTTCGTCCGGCGCCGGCCGTGCCCGCCCGGTCGGGTCGTTCCTGCGCGCCGTGTGCGACCTGGGCCCCCACGGTGTGGTGCTCTCCGGGGACGTCGGTGAGGGCGTCCTGCTGGGCACCGTCGCACCTCAACCACACACACCGGGCCGGGGCATGTACGTCACCCCGAACCGGCGCCACGGCAGGATGGTCCAGACCGGCTGGCTGCCGACCTCCTGACCGGAGGCCGACGCACGCCCCAAAGGGTTTCCGCCCGAGTACCGGCGCCGCCACAATGGGGCGGTCGGGCACGAGAGTGGGGGGACCGGGTGGAGTGGCTGCTGGGGATCGGGGGAGCGCTGCTGCTCGGGGTGGTGACCAATCTGGTGTATGACTTCGCGAAGTTCGGCGGGTCCCGGATTCCGTTGGCGCGGGTGCGGCGGGCGAGTCTGACGGCGGCGGCGCGGGCGCACGATGTGGAGGCGGACGGGCTGGTGCCGCTGATCACCTGGTCGGCGACGCGGCCGTTGACGCCGGGGACGTTGGTGACCGGGTACGAGGGGCGGCTGCAACGCCCGCACGTGCTGGACGGCGTCGGCTGGGCCGAGGAGGTGGCGCGGCAGCGGGCGGCCGGCGCGGCGGGGCGTACCGCGTACATCGCGCGGTTGACGGTCGATCACGGTGAGCACAGTGCGGCCCGGGTGTGCGAGGTGGGCATCGCCGAGAGCGACTACGCGGAGTGCATGGCCACCACCCGGCTGGGGCGGGAGGATCCGGAGTCCGGCCGGCTGTTGCGGGAGACGCTGGGGCAGGGGCTGACGGCGTTCGTCGCGGTGGCGCCGCCGACCATGGTGAGTGCCTGTGTGGCCGTGCGGGACCGGGCCGGGAGGCTGCTGCTGCTCCGGCGCTCGCTGGCCGTCAACACCTTCCCGGCGCAGTGGACGGTCGGGATCAACGAGACGATGAAGTACCGGGACGAACCGGGGGCGGCCGAGGACTTCTACGCGCTGGTGCACCGGGCGCTGGAGGAGGAGTTGGGCCTGCTGCCGGAGGATGTCGGGCCGCCGGTGATCGGCTGGCTGGGCTGGAGTGAGCCGGCCTCCTGCTACACGCTGGTCGCCACCGTCCGGGCGCGGCTCGACGCCGTCGAGGTCGACCGGCGTCGCGAGGCCTGTCACAGCACCTTCGAGCACGACATGGCGGTGTGGGTGCCGTTCACCCGCCGGGCGGTGTCGGAGCTGGTCGAGGGCGGGGTCTGTCCGGACGGTTCGCGGCGCTGGTCCTACCTGGCGCCGTTGGTGGCGCGGGAGGCCTGGCGGGCGGCGCAGCGGGAGCGGGGGTGAAGGGCCTCAGCGGTCGTTGACCAGGGACGTCAACGCGCCGCGAGTTGCCAGTCCGCCGGGCCGGACGGGGGGAGGTGCCCGGGCAGGCCGGGCGTCCAGCGCTTCGTCCCGTCCGGCAGCACGGCCAGCGCCTCGACGCCCGGTCGCCGGGCGGCCCACGCCAGCGCGCGCTCGGGGCCCATGGCGAAGGCCGCGGTGGCCCAGGCGTCGGTACGGGCGATGCCGGTGCCCGGGGTGCCGACCAGGGTGAGCGAGGCGAGGCCGTCCGCCGGGCGGCCGGTGTGCGGGTCGAGGATGTGGGCGCCGCGTTCGGCGGTGCCGGAGGTGGCCACCGCGAGGTCGCTGCCGCTCAGGACGGCGGCGAGCCGGCCCGGCTGCCGGGGGTCGGCGACGCCGATCCGCCACGGTCCGCCGGAGGTCTGCACGTCCCCGCCGCCGCTGACGCAGTACTGCCGGGCGCCGGAGGTGCGCAGCAGCGCGGCCGCCTCCTCGACCGCCCACCCCTTGACCCAGCCGCTGGGATCGAGCCGCCCGCCGGGCCGTTCGGTGAAGTAGCCGTCCGTCTGAGCGGCTACTTCACGGCAGGCCGCGAGTACGGGACGGACCTCCGGGTCGCAGTCGTCCAGGGCGAGTTCACCGCGCCCGAGCCGGCTGATGTCGCTCTGCGGCCGGTACGTCGAGAACACCGCGTCGATCCGGTGCAGCCGCTGGGCGATCCGCCGCAGCACCTCGGGTGTGTCCGGGACGGGGTCGCGGACGACGATCGAGAAGACGGTGCCCATCACGGGCTCGGCGTGGCGCAGCACCGGGCCTCAGCTCTTCGCCCGGTCGAGCGCGCTCTGCAGCGAGCGGACGTAGCCGTCGCTGGTGTAGGTCGCGCCGCTGACCACGTCGATCTGGGCGCTCTGCGCGGAGATCGCCTCCTGGTTGAGCATCGGCAGGGCGCTGCTGTTGATCTCGCGGTCCCTGCGGTCCTGGGTGGGGTACTTGACCACGTCGACGGTGGTGATCCGGCTCCCGGCGAGGGTGACCTGCACCTGGACCGGGCCGTAGCGGGTGTTCACGGTGTCCCCGCTGACCTTCCGGGTGGCGCCGCCGGAGGAGGCGGGCGCGGGGGAGGCGGAGGGAGCCGAGGGGGCCGGGGAGGAACCGGCGGAGCCGGAATCGGTGGACCCCGACCCCGAGCTGATCACCGGTGCGGGCCCGGCCGCCTCGTGCGGTTTGAGGGAGAGCAACAGCACCACCCCGGCTGCGGTGGCGGCACCGGTGACGACGGCTCGGCGCATGAGCGGTACAACTCCTCAGGTACGTAGGAAGATTCAGAAGACGAAGGACTCGCGGTGGATGCGCCCCGGGCGCACCCCCGCCGCCCGCAGCGCGCGCACGGCCTCCTCGGCCAGCGCCTCCGGCCCGCACAGGTACACCTCGTGGTCGGCCAGGTCCGGGACGAGCCGGCCCAGTGCCGCCCCGAGGTCCCCGATCTGCTCCCGCGGGCCGAGCAGCTCGTGCACCGCCGCGCCGCGCAGGCGGGCGACCTCGGCCAGCTCGGCCCGGAACAGCACGTCCTCGGCGCGCCGGGCTCGCTGGACCAGGGTCACCTGGCCCGGCAGGGTCTCGAACAGCGCCCGCAGCGGTGTGATCCCGACGCCCGCCCCGAGCAGCAGCACCCGGCGCTCCCGCTGCTGCCGGCCGGTGAACGCCCCGTACGGCCCCTCGGCCCGTACCCGGGTGCCCGGGCGCAGCCCGGCGACCGCGGCGCTGTGCCCGCCGAGGTCCTTGACCGTGAACCGCAGGAACTCCGGGTGCGGCGGCGCGGACAGCGAGTACGGGTTGGCGGCCCAGCGCAGCCCGGGGGCCTGGAACTGCAGCCGGAAGAACTGGCCCGGCTCGGCCCGGAGCTCGTCCAGCCGCCGCCCGGACAGGAACAGCGAGACCACCCCGGGGCCCTCCGGTCGCACCTCGGCGACCCGCAGCCCGTGCCGCCGGTCGAGCAGCCACGGGCGCAGCAGCCGGTACCAGCCGAGCAGTGCCGCCGTCCCGAAGTAGAGCGCGTACCAGGCGGCCTGGCCGGGCCCGCCGCCGAGGTCGGCGCCGGTGGCCAGCTGGTGGGCGAAGGCCAGTGCCACCGCGAGGTAGGTCGCCAGGTGCAGGTAGTACCAGGTCTCGTAGGAGAGGCGGCGCCGCGCGGCCCGGGCGGAGACGGCGCCGGTGACGAGCATCAGCAGGGTGCCGAAGGTCGCCTTGAGCATCTCGGGGTAGTGGAAGACGATCTCCACGCCCTCGCCGACCAGCCCGCGCCCGTCGGTGAGCGCGTAGCCCCAGATGACGGTCAGCAGGTGGACCGAGACCAGGGCGACCAGCCACCGCCCGCCGAAGGCGTGCCAGCGGGCCAGCCGGTCGGCGCCGACTCCGCGTTCCACCGGCGGCAGCCGGGCCATCAGCAGGAGCAGGACCGGCGCCGCGTACCCGGCGAGCAGCCCGGTGATCCGCCCGGCGCCGGTCAGCCAGCCGGCCGCGCCGACCACGGCCGTCGTGTTCACCCACCACAGCCCGAGCGCGCCGAGCGCCCCGGCGGCGATCAGGCCGAGGGCGGCGCGCGGCGGCAGCGCGAGCGGGGGGTACGGCGCCGCCCGGTGGCGCGGGCCGGCGGCACCCGGCCGGGGCTTCGGCACGGTGGCAGTGGTCATCGGGGATCCTCCTCAACTCCCGGCGGCGGCGCGGCCCCGGCGAGGCGGTCCACGATCGCACCGCAAGCTCTGAACCACCTCTGAAAGACCCCGGTGCCGACGGCCGCCGGAAGCGGAATCGCCGCAGGTCAGAGCCGATGTGCCGGCCTACGAACCGTCTCCGGCGATCTCACGGCTTTCTCATGGCGGCAGGCCAGAATGAACGCCGCCCGCCGCCGAACCGAGGAGCACCATGGACGACACCGCCAACGACCGCCCGGACTGGCGCGTCCTGGTCGTCGACGACGAACCGGACCTGGTGGAGGTGGTCTGCGGCGCCGTCCGCTACGAGGGCTGGCAGGCGCGCGGCGCGACCACCGGCCTGGAGGCCGTCGAGGCGGCGACCCGGTGGCGACCCCACGCCGTGGTGCTGGACATGATGCTGCCCGACCTCGACGGCCTGGAGGTGCTGCGCCGTGTGCACGCCGAGCAGCCCGAGGTGCGGGTGCTCTTCCTCACCGCCCGGGACGCGGTCGAGGAGCGGATCGCGGGTATCGCGGCGGGCGGCGACGACTACGTGACCAAGCCGTTCAGCCTGGCCGAGGTGGTGGTCCGGCTGCGCGGGCTGCTGCGCCGCGCCGCCGCGCCCGCCGGGCCGCGCGAACTGCCCGCGCACGCGCTGGTGCTCGGCGACCTGGTGCTGGACGACCGGGCCCGCGAGGTGACCCGGGGCGGTGAGACCGTCGAGCTCAGCCCGACCGAGTACGCGCTGCTCGCCCACCTGATGCGCCATCCCCGGCAGGTGCTCAGCAAGGCGCAGATCCTGGACGCGGTCTGGTCGTACGACTTCGGCGGGCAGGCGCACATCGTGGAGCTGTACATCAGCTATCTGCGCAAGAAGCTGGACGCGGGCCGCAGCCCGATGATCCACACCGTGCGCGGTGCGGGCTACCTGATCAAGGCGGCGCAGTGAGCCTCGTCAGCCCGGTGAGCCTCGTCCGAAGGATCCTCCCCCGCACCCTGCGCGCCCGTCTGATCGCCGGCCTGCTGGTGCTGCTGGTGGTCACGTGCGCCGCCGTCGGCCTCGCCACCGCGGCCGCCCTGCGCCACTTCCTGGTCGACCGCCTGGACCAGCAGCTCGCCGAGGCCGGCGGCCGCTACGCCGCGAGCCTGGAGCACACCGGTAGCGGCGCCGGCCCCGACACCCGGGCCCAGACCCCCGGCACCCTGGGCGTGCGGCTGCTGGACGGCCGGGTCACCGCCGCCGGTGTGGTCGACGGGGACGCCGACGACGCCGACAACCCCGACGACGAGGACGACCGGGTCGCCTTCTCGCCCGCCCAGCAGCACGCGCTGGCCGCTCTCCCGGTCGGCGGCCCGGCCGACACCCTGGACCTCGGCCGCACGCTGGGCCGCTACCGGGTCCGCGCGGTGCCCGGGCGGGACGGCGATGTGCTGGTCAGCGGGCTGCCGCTGCGCCCGGCCGAGGAGACCGTGGAACGGCTGGAGACCCTGGAACTGACGGTCTTCGCGATCGCGGTCGCGGCGGCCGGCGCCGCCGGGGCGGTCTGGGTCGGCTGGTCGCTGCGGCCGCTGCGGCGGGTGGTGGGCATGGCGGAGCGGGTGAGCGCCCTGCCGCTCGCCAGCGGCGCCGTGATGCTGGCCGAGCGGGTGCCGGACGCGGACCCGCGCACCGAGGTCGGCCGGGTCGGCGCGGCGCTCAACCGGATGCTCGGGCACGTCGGCGACGCCCTGGCCCGCCGTCACGCGGTGGAGGAGCGGCTGCGCGCCTTCGCCGCCGATGCCAGCCATGAGCTGCGCACCCCGGTGGCGACCGTGCGCGGCCACGCCGAGCTGGCGCTGCGTCATCCCGGGGAGGTGCCCGCGCCGGTGCGGCACTCGTTGGAGCGGATCGACGCCGAGGCGCTGCGGATGGGTGCGATCGTAGAGGACCTGCTGCTGCTCGCCCGCCTGGACGCCGGGCGCCCGCTGGCCGACGCGGAAGTGGACCTCACCCGGATCGCGCTCAACGCCGTCGCCGACGCCCGCGCGGCCGGTCCCGGGCACCGCTGGCGCCTCGCCCTGCCCGAGGAACCGGTGCTGGTGGCCGGGGACGAGTACCGGCTGAGCCAGGTGGTGGCCAACCTGCTGGCCAACGCCCGCACCCACACCCCGCCCGGCACCGGGGTCGAGCTGAGCCTCGAACCGGCGGCGGATCAGGTCGAGTTGTGCGTCACCGACGAGGGCCCGGGGATCGCCCCGGAACTGCTGGACCGGGTCTTCGAGCGCTTCGTGCGGGGCGACCGGGCCCGCTCGCGCGCCACCGGCTCGACCGGGCTCGGCTTGGCCATCGTCCACGCCGTCGTCCAGGCGCACGGTGGCACGGTGTCGGCGGTGAGCCGGCCCGGCCGCACGAGGTTCACCGTACGGCTGCCGGGGGCGTGACCGTACGGAAGCGCTGCCGATCCGGTCCGTCACCCGGACGTCCCCTCCGAGCCCGGCCGGCCCCCGCGCCACCCGCAAACGATTCGGTCCTCGCCGAACAGTCTTGCGGCCGGGGCGGTTTCGGGGTGACGATCGCGTTCGTGCTGCGAATCTTCTTCGGTAAGGACGACCTGGAGCGGCTGCGGGTGGCCGCGCGTCCGGACATGTCGATGGAGCTGTCCCTGAGCGTGCACGCCCTGGTCAGCGGGCACCGCGATCCGCGCTTCAAGCCCTGGCGGGACCGCCTGCGGGCGTCCTGGAACCCGCGCACCGCGCTGCTCTTCGACCTCTACACCCGCTCGGCCATCCCCGAGTTCCTCACCGTCCGCCGCGACCCGGGCGCCACCGAGAGCGCCACCGCCGAGGCGCCCGAGGAGCCGCTCCGCGAGCACCTGCGATCGGTGGGCGGGGAACGGCAGTTGAGCGCCTTCGCACGCGGGGTGGCGGCGGGGGACCGGCAGGCCAGGAAGCTGCTCGGCAACGTCACCGCCGAGTACCAGACCCGGGCGATCGACCCCTACCGGCGGCAGATCGAGACCATCGTCACCACCGAGCACGGCCGCCGCGGCGGGCTCACCGAGCCGGACCAGGTGCTGCGTTCCCTGCACCCGGCGCTCTCCTGGCACCGCCCGGTGCTCGCCGTGCCGCTGGCCGGCGGCTGCCGGCACGACCTGCGGCTGGACGGGCGCGGACTGCTGCTCCAGCCCTGTGTGTTCGGCGTCCGCCGCCCCGTCATCGCCCGCTTCGAGGACCCGGGGCAGCAGCCCGTCCTCCTCTACCCCGCCAGGATCAACGGCCCCTTGCTCGCCGAACCCGAACCCACCCCCAGTCGCACCCTCACCGCCCTGCTCGGCCAGACCCGGGCCGCCGCCCTGGAGGTCATCGCCGACCACGGGCCCTGCTCCACCAAGGACTTGGCCGCGCTGCTCGGCATCTCCACGGCCTCGGCCAGCGAACACGCCACCGTCCTCGCCGACTCCGGCCTCACCGCCAAGGACCGCGCCGGCCGTACCGTCACCCACCGCCCCACCCCGCTCGGCCACGCCCTGCTGGCGGGCCACCTGCCCGCACCGCCCACGGGGGGCGTCTCCCAGTGAGCCGGTTCGGATCCGGCCCCCCTGCTCACGCGCCACTGCGGCCTCAGCGCCCACCACGCCGACACCTACGGCCGGTCGACCCACGCTGAACCGACCGTCGCCCCGTCTCAGACGTTCGCCGGCAGCTCCGGCGCCACCCGGGGCTGGCGGGGCAGCGCCAGGGTGAGTGCCTCCTGCGAAGCGGGCGGCAGCGCCAGCGCCGAGGCCGTCTCCGCCGGCAAGGGGCGCAGGCCCAGCAGAGCGGTGGCGAGCCGGGTGGTGGCCCGGTGCCAGTCGGGGATGCGCTGGAGCATGGCGTGGCCGCTGCCGGTGACGGTGTAGCCGCAGACACGGGCACCGGCGGCGCGGCTGCGGGCGGCGAAGGCGCGGGTGTCGGCGGGCGGGGTGACGGTGTCGCGGTCGCCGTGCAGCAGCAGGACGTCGCGGCCGGCGAGGTGGTCGCAGGGGTCCTCGGCGGGGCACCAGGGGGCGAGGGCGACCAGCCCGGTGACGGAGGGGTGGCCGCCGGCCCGCAGGGCGGCGCGGCCGCCCATGGAGTGGCCGATCAGGACGGTCGGCACCGGCCCGAGCAGCGCGGCCGCCTCGTCGAGGGCGGCCAGGGCGTCCCGGGCGGCGTCGGCGCGCTCGCCGTTCCAGCCGCGGTGGCGGTAGCGGACGGTGCCGACGGCGATCCCGGCGCCCGCGGTGTCCCGGCCCAGCGAGCGCAGGAAGCCGTGCATCCGCAGCAACGGCAGGTTGAGGCGGCGCGGGCGGGCGAGGTTGTGTTCCTCGCCGCCGTGCAGGACGAGGACGGCGGCCCGGATCTCCGCGGGGCGCGCCCGCCAGTGCAGCACCCGGTGCGCGGCGGTCCCGCCGGCCGTGCCGCTGCCGTCCGCACCGCTTCCGATCACCGTCGCACCGTCCCGCTCCGTGGCCCGTTCCTCCGGACCGCCACTGTACGCGTGCGGACTGCCGGAGCGTTCACCCGACGGAACCATCCCGGACAACCGGACACGCGGTGGGGGCGGGGTGCCGCTCTCCACGAAGAGTGGGGGGCCGCGCCGGCCGACCAGCCGGTTCGGCCGACCACCCGGACCGGCCCGGGCAAGCCGCCGGCCCGGGCATCGACCCCGGTCAGGGCGGGTGGCTCAGACCTCCAGCAGGCCCTGCTCCCGCACCAGCCAGCAGATCGCGGTCAGCCGGGTGACGGCGTAGTCGTATCCCACCGGCTCCCGCCAGCCGATCTCGGCGAGCGCGTCCAAGAAGCCCAGTGCGTAGTCCGCCAGTTCCTCTCGGTCCAGGGGCCAGGGCGCCAGCTCCGGTCCCTGCGCGTACAGCAGCTCCCGCACCATCGCCGCGTGCTGGTCCACCGCCGCGACGAAGCCGGGCTCGAAGGCGAACTCGGCCAGCCGGGGCGTGAAAGCGGCCACGATGCCGGGCAGCGGGCAGCCGGTCCGCCCGTCGGGGGAGGGCTGGAACGATTCGTCGGGGGTCGCGAACATCCGTCCACGGTAGGCGAACCACCGAGTGGGGAAGCGGGCCCGTGACGGTTCCGTGCTGAGACCTTGGCCACCTTCGGAACGTTCCGTGGCATGGCCGGTTCCCTGCGCTCACGACCGGGTGGTCTGTACCAGAATGGGCCGCATGGATCTCCGCATCTTCACCGAGCCCCAGCAGGGTGCGAGCTACGACACCCTCCTGAAGGTCGCCCGTACCGCCGAGGACCTCGGAGTCTTCAGCGCCTTCTTCCGCTCCGACCACTACCTGAAGATGGGCGACGTCGACGGCCTGCCCGGCCCCACCGACGCCTGGATCACCCTGGCCGGCCTCGCCCGCGACACCCGCAGCATCCGCCTCGGCACCCTGATGACCGCAGCCACCTTCCGGCTGCCGGGCGTCACCGCGATCCAGGTCGCCCAGGTGGACGCGATGAGCGGCGGCCGGGTCGAGTTCGGCCTCGGCGCCGGCTGGTACGAGGCCGAGCACGCCGCCTACGGCATCCCTTTCCCCAAGGAGAAGTTCGGTCGGCTGGAGGAGCAGCTGGAGATCATCACCGGGCTCTGGAAGACCAAGCTCGGCGACACCTTCGACTTCGCCGGCGAGTACTACACCCTCACCGACTCGCCCGCGCTGCCCAAGCCCGCCCAGGAGCGCATCCCGGTGCTGGTCGGCGGCCACGGCCCGAAGCGCACCCCGGCGCTGGCCGCCCGCTTCGCCGATGAGTTCAACCTGCCGTTCGCCTCGGCCGAGGACACCGCCGCCCAGTTCGGCCGGGTCCGGGACGCCGTCGAACGGGCCGGACGCCCGGCCGACGAGCTGGTCTACTCCAACGCCCTGGTCGCCTGCGTCGGCCGGGACGACGCCGAGGTGGCCCGCCGGGCCGCCACGATCGGCCGCGAGGTGGACGAGCTGAAGGCCAACGGCCTGGCCGGCACCCCGGACGAGGTCGTGGAGAGGATCGGCCGGTACGCGGCGGTCGGCAGCCGGCGGGTCTACCTCCAGGTGCTCGATCTGGACGACCTGGACCACCTGGAGCTGATCGCCTCCCGGGTCGCCCCGCAGCTGGGATAGGGCCTGCCCGGCGGATCTTGCCGGGCAGCCACTGGGACCCGCACCGGCCCTCCGTACCCGCCCTGACCACGGGTCTTTACTCATTCTTGGGAATGCGCCATGCTCCTGGGGGGAGGAACCAGGAAACGGTGGGGGGTGGGCCGGTGGCCGGAACACGAACAGCGCGGGCGGCGGAGCCGCGGGTACCGTCGCCCCGCCCCGCCGACGGCCGGGTCATCCGCACCGGCCTGCACGAACTGCGCGGCCCCGGCCCGGCCGCCCTGCACTACCCCGCCGGTGACCTGCTGGTGGTCACCGGCCTGCCCGGCAGCGGCAAGAGCACCCTGATGCGCCGCAGCGTCCGCGCCCCGCTGGTCGACTCCCAGCAGGTCCGCGAGGAGTACGCGGCCCGGCTGCCCGGCCGCCTCCCGTACGCCCTCTACCGCCCGCTCGCCAGGCTCGCCCACTACCGGCGGCTGCGCCGCGCCGTCCTCGACGGCGGACCGCTCGCCGTGCACGACTGCGGCACGCTCCCCTTCGTCCGCACCTGGCTCACCCGCGCCGCCGCCCGGCAGGGCCGCGGCGTGCACCTGCTGCTGCTCGACGTCGACCCGGCCGAGGCCCGGGCGGGCCAGCGGCGACGCGGGCGCGGCGTCTCGCACTACGCCTTCGCCCGGCACCGCGGCGCCGCCGCCCGACTGCGCCGACTGCTGCTCGGGGCGGGGCGGCCGCCGGCCGGCTGTGCGTCGGCCGTGGTAGTCGACCGGGCCGCCGCGCGCGCCCTCCGGGAGATCGACTTCAAGGCGTCGTAGTCTCGGCGAATCCGCGCCGGGCACCGCCGGCGGCTCTTCGTCGGTCACCGCGCCCGGTCGCCGACGGGCGGGCCCGTGGCGCGGGCGACACCCCGTCACCTCCTTTCCCGTCAGGAGCGCTGATGCGCCGTACCGCCCGGGTGCGCTCGCGTGCCCCCCGCCTGTTCCCCTGCGCCGCCGCGCTGGTCGCCGCCGCCGGACTCAGCCAGCTCGCGACCCCGGTCCCGCACCACGCCGCGGCCGCCACGGTCTGCGACGGCACCGACGCCGCCGCCCGCAAGCCGGCCGGCGGCCGGGCCGGGAAGGACCCGAACGCCGTCAGCGCCGCCCAGGCCCAGGCCATGCAGGCGGACCTGGACGACCGGCTCGCCAAGCTGGGCACCACCCGCGTCCCGCTCGTCGGCGTCCCGACCACCGTCCCGGTGTACGTCCACGTGATCCACGCCGGGGGTGCCGGACGGGTCGACGCGGGCGTCATCGCCGCCCAGATGGACCACCTCAACGCCACCTACGGCGGCCAGGGCAAGGGCAACACCGCCAGCCAGTTCCGCTTCCAGCTGGCCGGCACCGACTGGACCGACAACGCCGGCTGGTACACCGGCATGACCCCCGGCTCCGCCGCCGAGCAGGCGATGAAGACCGCCCTGCGCAAGGGCGACCAGGGCACCCTCAACCTCTACATCGCCCACCTCGGGCAGTCCCTGCTCGGCTGGTCGACCTTCCCCAACGCCTACCGCTCGAACCCCATCGACGACGGCGTGGTGATCAGGGACGACTCGCTGCCCGGCGGCCACGCCACCCACTACAACGAGGGCAACACCGCCACCCACGAGATCGGCCACTGGCTCGGCCTCTTCCACACCTTCCAGGGCGGCTGCCTGCCCCCGGGCGACTACGTGGACGACACCCCGCCCGAGCGCAGCCCCGGCTACGGCTGCCCCGAGGGTCGCCACACCTGTCCGGGCCTCGGACTCGACCCGATCCACAACTTCATGGACTACAGCTACGACTCCTGCATGAGCCAGTTCACGGCTGGACAGGTCCAGCGGATGGCGAACTCGTGGGCGGCGTACCGCCGTTGAGGCAGTAGCGGACGTCGGGGCAGAGCATCGCCCGGCTGCGTGCGGCGTGGCAAACGCCGACCATTTGTCCGATTTGATCTATGTTTGGCGGACTGGGGCCGAGCAGGAGCAACCGAAGGAGACACGGCATGAGCGCCAACCCCCGGATCGTCGTCGGTGTGGACGGCTCGCCCGCCTCGGAGCAGGCGCTGCGCTGGGCGATCGACTACGCCAAGGCCGTCGGCGGGAGCGTCAACGCGGTCGCCGCCTGGGAGTACCCCGCCTTCTACGGCTGGGGCGGGACGAGCGCGCCGGCCGAGGTCTACAACCCCGAGGAGCTCGCCGGCAAGACGCTCTCCGAAAGCGTCACCAGGGTGGTCGGCGACGACCCCGGCGTGCGGATCAGCAAGAGCGTGATGCCCGGCAACGCGGCCGGGGCCCTGCTGCAGGCCGCCAAGGGCGCCGCCCTGCTGGTCGTCGGCAGCCGCGGCCTCGGCGGTTTCTCCGGCGTGCTGCTCGGCTCGGTCAGCCGCCACCTCACCGAGCACGCGCCCTGCCCGGTCGTCGTGGTCCGCGCGGGCCAGGTCGAGTCCTCGACCGCGTCCCAGACCGAGTCGGAGTAACGCCCAGGGGGGTGGCGTCCCGTCGGGCCGTCGCGCGGACCAGAATGGAGTCATGCCAGAAGGTGACTCCATCTATCGTGTGGCGGCCCGGCTACACGACGCCCTCGCCGGGCAGCTGCTGACCGGCGCCGAGCTGCGGGTGCCCGCGCACGCCACCGCCGCGCTCGCCGGCCGCCGGGTGCTGGAGGTCCGCCCGCGCGGCAAGCACCTGCTCACCCGCCTCGAAGGCGGCCTCACCCTGCACACCCACCTGCGGATGGACGGCCGCTGGGAGGTCTACCGCCCCGGCGAGCGCTGGACCGGCGGCCCCGCCTGGCAGATCCGCGCCGTCCTCGACACCGAGCAGGGCACCGCCGTCGGCTACCGGCTCCCCGTCGTCGAGCTGCTGCGCACCACCGACGAGCAGCGGGTCGTGGGCCACCTCGGCCCGGACCTGCTCGGCCCCGACTGGGATCCGGTCGAGGCCGTCCGCCGACTGCTCGCCCACCCGGGCCGCCCGCTCGTCGAGGCGCTGCTCGACCAGCGCAACCTGGCCGGGATCGGCAACGTCTACGCCAACGAGCTGTGCTTCGTGGCCGGGGTGACGCCGTGGACCGCGGTCGGCGAACTCCCGCACCCCGACCGGCTGGTGGAGCGCGCCCGGCAGATGCTGGACGCCAACAAGCTACGCCCCGGCCACATCACCACCGGTGACACCCGGCCCGGCTACCAGCACTGGGTCTACGGCCGGGCCGGACGGCCCTGCCCGCGCTGCGTCACCCCGGTCATGTCGGGGCGTCAGGGCGGTCCCCCGCGGGACCGGATGGTGTTCTGGTGCCCTTACTGCCAGCGCGGCCCGGCTCCGGCGGGCAGGGCCTGACCGGCGGATCCCTGCCGGGGCCGCGACGAAATCCGCCGATCAGGCCCTACGGCCGCTCGACCAGCGCAGGGTGGCGCGGGTCGTCCACCCGGACGGTGACGTCGGCGGCCTCGGCGGGCCCGGTCTCCGCCTCGTAGCGGGCGAAGGCGGGCAGCGTCCACTGCTGGTCGGCGGGGGTGCGGCGGGCCAGCGCGGCCGGGGTGAGCGCGAGGTGGACGGTCAGCTCCAGCGGCAGCCAGCGGCCCAGCAGCAGCGCGCCGTCCAGCACCAGCACACCACCGGGCGGGAGCCGGGTGTACGGGGCGCGGGTGGAGCGGTCGGTGACCGGGTCGCGCAGCGAGGGCAGCACCCGGCCGCTGCCGCCCGGCTCCAGCGGGTCCAGCACCTCGCGCAGCAGGGCGCCGTCGTCCAGCCAGAGGCCGTGGAAGGCGTCCGCGTCGCGGTGGCCGTACTCCAGCCGGATCGAGGCCGGGCGCAGGAAGTCCGCCGCCGACACCCGTAGCGCGGGACGCCCGCGCAGCCGCAGCGGCTCCACCAGGGCGTCGGCGAGCAGCTCGGGGCGGGCGGGCCCGGCGCCGTCCACGGCGACCCGCAGCCACCGCTCACCGGCGCCGGGCAGTGCGGCGATCCGGTCGGCGAGCAGTTCGGCCAGCTTGTCGGGGGAGATCGGGCGTACCTGCATCGGGCCATCCTTCCGCTTCGCCGGTTGTTCCGCGAGGGAGTTGTTCGGCGAGCGGGTCACTCAGCTCAGCGGGAGGGCGTGCAGGACGTCGTCGTGGCCCGCGTAGAGGTGGCTCCCGTCGGCGGCGACGGTCCAGACGTCCCGGCCCGGGCCGGAGTCGTGGAAGGTCCACCCCAGTACGCCAGTCGCGGTGTCGATCGCGCTGACCCCGGCTGCCGCCGGACCCGGGACGTACAGCGTGCCGCCGACGACCAGCGGACGGCTGCGCCGGTCCAGCAGGAACGGCAGCCGGCAGGACCAGAGCACCGCGCCGGTGCCCGTGTCGTGGCAGGTGACGACGCCGTTGTCGCGCGGGACGAACACCCGGACACCGTCCGGGACGGGCGGCAACGCCCGCCAGGACTCGCCCCGGGCGGGGGAGTGGGTCCAGCGCGGCTCGCCGCCGGGGCCCAGCCCGCGCACGCCGCCGTTGCCGTCGGGCACGAGGAAGTTCTCCCAAGCGGCAGCGCACCAGCGCAGGTCCTCGTCGCCGGGGGCGGTCCACAGCTCGCGGCCGGTGGTGGCGTCCCGGACCACCAGCTCGGTGCGGTCGCCGAGGGAGCGGGCGCAGGCCACCAGGCGGGCAGTGCCCCTGGTGGCGGGGGCGACCGGCTGTTCCTGGTGGTCGCAGGCGACGGACCAGAGCAGGGAACGGCCGTCGAGCCGCAGCGCGAAGACCCGGCTGCTCGGCGCGGTGCCGTCCGCGCGGGGCCGGCCCCAGACGTAGCCGTAGAGGACGCCGCCGCCCATGCAGGTGAACAGGAGCCGGCCCTGCAGCTCATCGGGCAGCGGCAGGCTCCAGTCGCCGGCGGGGTCGGTGAGGTGGCGGGCGTCCAGGTGTCCTTGGGAGGTGGCGGTGAAGAGGTGCTCGGGCCCGACCGCGACCTTCCCGATGGGCGGCTCGAGGTCGCTCGGCCAGCCCGGGGGCGGCGGCGGGTCGAACACCAGCAGTCGTCGGGGGTCACCGCTGGCCGGGTCGAGGACCTGCAGCCCGGCCTTGGACAGGAACACCGGGCGGTCCGGCGGGGCGACCAGCCGCTCGGGGGTCATCGCCTCCGCGCCCCGGTACGTCCACAGCGGCGTCGGCCCGGACAGCGCGGTCGGCTGCGGCTTCGTCGGCTCCGGCACCGGCCGGTCGCCACCCGAGCGCCCGAACGCCCACACCGCCCCGGCCGCCGCCAGCACCCCGGCGCCGGCCAGCATCCCGCGCCGGCTCAGCCGCGGTCCGTCCCCGCCCCCGCCGACCACGTCATCGGGCGCCTCGCCGCCACCCTCCGGGTCCCCATCCCACTGCCACGAAGCCTCCCGCGCGGCCCCCTCGGACGACGGCGACTGCATCCCGCTCCCGCTTCCACCCCCGGCGGCCTTGGCGCCACCACTCGCTGGGGAGGATATCGAACAGTCCCCGAACCATCCGAAGCCGTCGCAGCGCTGTACTACGCTGTGCCTCACAGCACAGGCCCGCACCCAGGAGACCGGGGGTGGTACGCCGTGACGGCCGAGATGATCGCACCCGAGTGGATGCACCGGCAGATCACCGGTGAGCAGTACGACTCCTGGACCGAGGAGCAGTGCGCGGGCATCGAGATCGTCGACGGGATGGTCGTCGTGAGTCCGAGCGTCTCGAAACGCCACAACCGCCTCGCGCGCCTTCTGGCGAACGCCCTGGACGCGGCGGGCGGCGAGGACTGGAACGCCGACACAGACTTCGACGTGCGGCTGCAGGACGTGCCGCTCAACAACCGGCGTCCCGACGTGGTGGTGTATCGCGCGGACACCCTCGACGAGTCGCCGACCAGACCGGACCACGTACTGTTGCTGGTCGAGGTCGTCTCGCCGGGCTCGGAGACCACGGACCGGGTGGTCAAGCTGGACCAGTACGCCAAGGCGGGCATCCCCTTCTACTGGCGGGTCGAGCAGGCGGCCGGTCGGGTGCCGATCGTCCACACGTACGTGCTGGACGCGGCGAGCCGGTCGTACGTGGCGGGCGAGCTGTGCACCGGGCTGGTGAAGGCCGTGGTGCCGTACCCGGTGGAGATCGACCTCGCCGGGCTCTAGGCGCTGACTCCATCGGCGGGTGGGCCGGTCGGGGCCGCAGGGGCTCGCCTTGACACGGTTCCGGGGCGGACGTAGCAAGGGAGCATGCGCCATCCGCATGCGACCGGCGGGGCCGCCGAGCCGGTCCGCGAGGCGGTCCCGGAAACGCTGTCGGAACCGGTCCTGGACCCGGTTCCGGACGCGGCCTCGGGCGCGGGCCCGGAGGTGGTCCCCGAGGCGGTGCGCGAGCGGGACGAACTGCTGGCGGCGGCCGTCCGGCGGGTGCTCGGGTCGACCGGGGCGTACGGGGCGATGGTGTACCTGCGCTCGCGTGACCGTCGGTCACTGGTGCTGCTGACCCTGGCGGGGGTGCCGCTGTCGATCATGAGCCCGTTCCGGCGGGTCGCAGCCGCCGGGCCGCTGCCGGTAGCGGTCTGCTTCCGGACCGGCCGGACCATCGCGCTGGCCGACACCGAGGACACCATGCGGCGCTTCCCGCAGCTGGCGGTCGGCCTGCCGTACGACTTCGTGTCCGCCTGCGTGCCGGTGGGGCAGGGCGGGGAGCGGTTCGGGGTGCTCAGCGTGCTGTGGCCGGCCTCGGACGAGGGGGTGCCGGACCAGGGAGTCGGCGAGTTGGTCGCGATCGCCTCCCGACTCGGTTCCGGCCTGGCCGAGTTGGTGGCGTCCGGCCGGCCGGTCGAGCCGCCGGAGGACGCCGCCGCGGTGGAGCTGCCGCCGCCGTCGGTGCCCACCACCCGGGTCGGGCTGTTCGACTGGAACACGGCCACCGGTGCGATCGCCGCCGATGCGCTGTTCCGGGAGATCTTCGGCTTCGCACCGGGCGAGTTCGA
This sequence comes from Kitasatospora sp. NPDC018058, assembly GCF_044327205.1. Taxonomy (NCBI): domain Bacteria; kingdom Bacillati; phylum Actinomycetota; class Actinomycetes; order Kitasatosporales; family Streptomycetaceae; genus Kitasatospora; species Kitasatospora sp. NPDC018058. The sequence continues at coordinate 33,626 of NZ_JBIRFA010000034.1, forward strand.
CGGCACGGTGAGCTGCCTGACCCGCCGGATCGCCCCCGGGGACATACCCGAGTTCCGGGCCGCCGCGCGCACCGCCCTGGAGCGCGGCGAGGTGCGGGCCGCCCGGGTGCGGGTGCTCGGGCCGGACGGCCACCCGTACCCGGTGGAGCTGTGGGCCCGGGTGCCAAGCGTGATCGTCGACGGCCGGACCCACCTGGTCGGCGCCGTCCTGGACGTGCGGACGCTCACCGCCGCCGCGGCCGCCGTCGAGCGGCTTCGCGAGGGCGTCTTCTCGCTCGACCCGGACGGCCTGATCACCTACGCCAACCGCGCCACCGAACCGCTGCTGCGGACGAGCCGGGAGCAGCTGGTCGGCCACCACCCCTGGGAGGTGCTGTCCTGGCTCGCCGCCCCCTTCTACGAGAACCGCTACCGCGCGGCCCTCCTCTCCCAGCAGCCCACCGCCTTCCTGGCCGCCCGCCCGCCGGACGGCTGGCTGGCCTTCTCGCTCTACCCCGACAGCCAAGGCGTCACCGGTCGGGTGGTGGCCGCCGAGGCCCCGCCGGGTGCGGCCGAGCCGGCCGCCGCCCCGCCGCCGTCCGCGGCCACCACCGGCGTGGGCGGTACCCACCACCTGCTCCAGCTCGCCAGCGCGCTCACCGAGGCGGTCACCGTGTGCGACGTGTGCCGGGCGGTGGCCGAGGAGATCCTCCCGGCCTTCGGCGGCCAGGAGCTCGCCATCTACGGGATGCGCGAGAAGCAGCTGTACCTGGTGTTCCAGTCCGGCTACCCCGACGGCTTCCTGGACGGCTTCGAGGGCACCCCGGTGGACGCCCTCGTGCCCGGCGCCGAGACGCTCAGCACCGGCACCCCGATCTTCTTCGAGTCGGTGCACGAGCTCGCCGCCGCCTACCCCGGCCTGGCCCTGGACGAGATGGACGCCTGGGCCTTCCTGCCGCTGATCGCCTCCGGCCGCCCGGTCGGCAGCTGCATCCTCGGCTTCGACCGCCCGCGCCCCTTCACCGCCGAGGAGCGCGGCCTGCTCACCGGCCTCGGCGGCTTCATCGCCCAGGCCCTGGAGCGTGCCCGGCTCTACGACGCCGAGTTCGCGCTGGCCCGCGGCCTGCAGCAGGCCCTGCTGCCGCACCGGCTCCCGCAGGTGCCCGGCATCGGGATCACCGCCCGCTACCTGCCCGGCACCCAGGGCATGGAGATCGGCGGGGACTGGTACGACGCCATCGTCACCGGCGCGGACCTCACCCTGGTGATCGGCGACGTCGAGGGCCACAGCGTCGGCGCCGCCGCCGCGATGGGCCAGCTGCGCAGCGCCGTCCGGGCCTTCGCCAGCGGCGGCGAGCCGCCAGACCAGGTGCTCGCCCGGACCAACCGGCTGTTGCTGGACCTCGACCCGGGGCTGCTCGCCAGCTGCTGCCTGGTCCGCATCACCCCCGCCGACGGCACCGTCCGGATCGCCCGTGCCGGGCACCTGCCGCCGGTGCTGCGCCATCCGGACGGGCGGGCCGAGGCGCTGTACGTGCCGGGTGGGGCGCTGTTGGGTGTGGACGAGGAGGCCGCGTACCCGGTCAGCGAGCTGCGGCTGCGGCCCGGCTCCGTGCTCGCCCTCTACACCGACGGGCTGGTGGAGGACCCGGCGCTGGCGATCGACGACGGGGTGGACCGGCTGCGCGCCGCACTGGACCGCGGCCGGGCCGGGGAGGAACTGGAGGAGCTGGCCGAGCGGCTGCTGCGCGAGGTCGGCTCGACCGGGCGGGTGGACGACGTGGCGCTGCTGCTGACCGCGTACGGATCGGAGACTTTCGTCGGTGCGGAGGGCGACGAAGGGTGACCGCGGCGGCGGTGCCCGCCCGGTTAGCCTCGACGGGTGGAAACGATCGCACGGGCCTGGTCGAAGGCGGTACTGACGGCGCTGCCGGGGCCCTGGCCCCGGCGGCGGGTGGTGGGCGAGGCCGTGCTGGCCGTGTTCATGGGCGTGCTCGCCGGCCTGCTGGAGGTGATCAGCCGCACCGGCCTGGAGGTGCCCTTCGGGCTCGCGGTCGCTGGACTGTGGGTGCTGCGGCGGGGGTTCCCGGGCACCGTGCTGGTGCTGACCGGGGCCATCACCGGCTGGTCGCTCGGGCCGTTGCCGATGCTGGTCTGCGCGGGCTGGGCCGCCGGGGCGCGGATCCGCCGGGTCTGGCGGCTGCTGGGCTCCTTCGTCCTGAGCTATCTGCTGTTCTCCGTGACCGGGACGTTGAAGGACGGGGCCTCGGGCGCGCCCAAGCTGATCATCGGACTGTCGCTCGGCATGTTCCTGGTCTTCGTCGTCCTGCCCGCGCTGTACGGCCGCTACCGGGCGCAGCGCCGGGCACTGCTGGACGCGCTGCGCGAGCGCAACGACCAGCTGGTCCGCGAGCGGGTCATGGTGGTGCACCAGGCACGGCTGCGGGAGCGGCACCGGATCGCTCAGGACATGCACGACAGCCTGGGGCACCAGCTCGCGCTGATCTCCGTGCACTCGGGTGCGCTGGAGGTGGACCGCACGCTCAGCGACCGGCAGCGGGAGGCGGTCGGTGTGCTGCGGCAGGCGGCGGTCGCGGCGATGCGCGAGCTGCGCGAGGTGGTCGGCGTGCTGCACGACGAGTCGACGGCGCTGCCGCCGGTGGCCGGGGCGCCGGGCGCGGCGCCGGTCCGCGGCGGGGTGGACGGGATCGCGGGGCTGCTGGAGTCCTCCCGGGCGGCCGGGACGCAGGTGGCGTACTCGACGGAGGGTGAGCAGCGCCCACTGGCGGCCGCGGTCGACAACGCGGCGTACCGGATCGTGCAGGAGGCGCTCACCAACGCGCACAAGCACGCCCCCGGCGCGCCGATCGCGGTCGCGCTCCGGTACGAGCCGGACGCGCTGGTGGTCGAGGTCACCAACCCCCGCGCGCCGGAGCTCGTCGGCGCACACACCGGCGCGGGGGCGGTGGTCAGCGGCGGACAGGGGCTGACCGGGCTGCGGGAGCGCGCCCGGCTGGTCGGCGGCATGGTGCATGCCGGGGCGACGCCCGAGGAGGGCTTCCGGCTGGCGGCCGTCCTCCCCTACGAGGGGGTGGAGTCCGACGGCGCCGCCGCCCTGGTCGGGGAGGAGGACTGGGTGTTCGAGGGCCTGTCCCCGGACGAGGGGACGGGCGGCGGGCGACGCAGCCCGGCGATCGGCTGCGCGGCCGGGGTGGGCGCGGTCACGCTGGTCGTCGTGGGCCTGCTGATCTGGGGCGTGATGGCCTTCGTCCGGGGCAGCAGCGACTCGACGGTGCGGCAGTCGCTCTACGACCAGGTCCGGGTGGGTGAGTCCAAGGCCGAGGTGATGCGCCGGCTGCCGCCCGGCAACGACTTCTTCACCTCCGACTTCCAGAAGGACGGGCCGGCCCGGCCGGAGGGCTCGCACTGCCGCTGGTACGCCCTGGCGAACGGCGATTCGGACGACTCCTGGTCGGACAGCCACGTGGCGCGCTTCTGCTTCAAGGGCGGGGTGCTAGTGGACAAGGTGGAGTACATCAGCAAGAACTGACCGCCCCGGCCGGCCACTGCCCGGCTCCGGTGGCCCGGTCGGGGTACGGGGCGGCCGGGATGTGAGGATGGTGCCGCAATCGCATCATCGTTCGAGGGGAATGACCAGCAGTGATCCGAGTCCTCGTCGCCGACGACGAGCCGCTCATCCGGGCCGGGATCAGGATGATCCTGGGTTCGGCCGACGACATCGAGGTGGTCGCGGAGGCCGCCGACGGCCGGGAGGCGCTGGAGCTGGCCCGCGCGCACCGGGTGGACGTGGTGCTGCTGGACATCCAGATGCCGGTGATGGACGGGCTGACGGCGCTCGGGGAGCTGGGGAGGGTCGCACCCGGCGCACGGGCGATCATCCTCACCACCTTCGGGGAGCGCGAGAACGTCCTGCGCGCCGTGACCGAGGGCGGCGCCGGATTCCTGCTCAAGGACACCGCGCCGAACGAGCTGATCCAGGCCGTCCGGGCGGCCGCCAGCGGCAACGCCTTCCTCTCCCCGGCCGCCACCCGGCACATCGTCGACTCGCTGGCCTCCGGCCGCAGCGCTTCGACGGCCGCCCGCAGCGCGCTGGCCAGGCGCCGGCTGGAGGTGCTCACCGGGCGCGAGCTGGAGGTGTTGGCGCTGCTCGGTGAGGGTCTGTCGAACGCGGATGCGGGGGCGAGGATCCACATGAGCGAGGCGACGGTGAAGACGTACGTCAGCCGGATCCTGGCCAAGCTGGGCTGCGAGAACCGGGTGCAGGCGGCGCTGCTGGCGCGGGACGCGGAGCTCGACGGGCGTAGCTGAGTGCGTTCGCATGGACGCGTCGGGTGATGGGTGTGGTGGATCCCACCTGATCGGGCTCCCGAATCGGGAACTCCGGATTCGCCGGTGACGGTATGTCAATTCCCGGTCGCGGTGGGTGGATGGCATGCCGGAGTTCACGGCTGGACAGATGTGAGTGAGGGCACGGGAATTGATCGTTTGATTGCGAAAATGCGGTCAAACTCGGTCGAACCGGGCGCAGTTTCTTGATCGATACCGCCGGTAACAGTCAACTGACCTGCGAAGACCAAGAATTGCTTGCTGCGCCCCGGACATGCCCCCTAGCTTTCTTGGCGGCGCAACGAGCGCCACCCGGGTTCACCCCGACGCACCGCCCGCCGACTGACCCGCGGCGCTAGGGCGGTGCCCGCCGAGCAGGCCGGCTCGTACAGGCCGTCGGCGAGCGGAGGTGGCCGGGGCGGCACGGCACGTCCGACACGTGTGCGGCCGCCCGTCGAGTGAGGCAAGCGCGACCGACCGGCCCATGTCCCGGGCCTGGTTCCCGCTGCCCGCCCGGGGCTTGTCGAGAGGACTTTCATGACTTCCCGTCACGAGACCGCCGCTGCCACCGACACCACCGTCAGCACCAAGCGCAACCGCGTTCGGATGGCGGTCGTCGCGGGTGCCGCCGTCGCGGCCCTGCCGGTGGCCGGCCTCGTCACGGCCACCTCGGCCTCCGCCGCGCCTTCCTCCGCCTGGGACGCCGTCGCCCAGTGCGAGAGCGGCGGCAACTGGAGCATCAGCACCGGCAACGGCTTCCACGGCGGACTGCAGTTCACCCCGTCCACCTGGGCCGCGTACGGCGGGACCGCGTACGCCCCCCAGGCCAACCAGGCGACCAAGGCGCAGCAGATCTCCGTCGCCGAGAAGGTGCTCGCCTCGCAGGGGCCGGGCGCCTGGCCCGTCTGCTCCAAGAAGGCGGGCCTGAGCAAGGGCGGCGCCCCGGCCGTCGTCGACACCTCGGCGGACACGAGCGCCCCCGCCGCGAAGCCCACCACGCGGGCCGCGAAGCCCGCCGCGGCCCCGAAGGCCGCCCAGCCGGCCGCATCCAAGGCGAAGCAGCCGGCCGCGCCCAAGACGAAGCAGCAGGCGCCGAAGGCCGCGCCAGGCCAGCCGTCGGCCAAGCCGGCCCACTCGGCGCCGGTCACGGAGAAGAACACCTCCGGCGGCGGCTACACCGTCCGGAGCGGTGACACGCTGAGCGACATCGCCGCCAAGTTCGGCGTCGACACCGACAGCCTGTACAGCAAGAACGCCCGCACCATCGGCGGCAACCCGGACCTGATCTTCCCGGGTCAGACCCTGACGATCTGACGCCTCATCACCTCCGCGTCGAGTGGCCACCCCTGCGCGGGGTGGCCGTTCGACGCGTTCGCGGTTCCCGCGCACGGCTCCCGGGACGGATTTCCGCGCCGGTAGGGTCGAATGATGGTTCGACTGATCGGCGACAGTGAACTCATCGGCGGCTCCCTGGACCGGGCAGCCGGCGGTCGGGTCGTACGACCGGGGGCGTGCGGAGTCGTAGTTGAAGGTTGAACGCGACGTCTGAATACCGCTGGAGTCGAGGGGCGTTGCGGCCGAGGATGGAGTCATGTCCCAGACCGGAACAAGGAGTTCTGCAGATATGACGATGAACGGTGCGGTGGCGCTCGACGGCAAGGTGGCCCTGGTGACCGGCGGCAGTCGGGGGATCGGGGCGGCGGTCGCGCTGCGGCTGGCCGAGGACGGCGCCGATGTGGCGCTGACCTACCAGGGCGAGGCCGAGCGCGCCGAGGAGGTGGTCGCGAAGATCACCGCGATGGGGCGGACCGGCTGGGCCGTCCGGGCGGACAGCGCCGACCCGGAGGCGGTGCGCGCCGCGGTGGCGGCGGTCGCCGAGCGGTTCGGCCGCCTGGACATCCTGGTGAACAACGCGGGCGTCGGCGCCGGAGGTCCAATCGAGGAGATGGCGCTGGACGAGATCGACCGGGTGCTGGAGGTGAACGTCCGGGCGCCCTACCTGTACGCGCAGGCGGCAGCCGCCCACCTGGCGGACGGCGGACGGATCGTCAGCATCGGCAGCTGCATCGCGCAGCGCGTCGTCTTCTCCGGCGGCACGCTCTACGCGACCAGCAAGGCCGCGCTGATCGGCCTGACCAAGGCGCTGGCCAGGGAACTCGGCCCGCGCGGGATCACCGCCAACCTGGTCCACCCGGGCCCCATCGACACCGACATGAACCCGGCTGACGGCGAGTCCGCCGACTTCCAGCGCGGCTTCACCGCGCTCGGCCGCTACGGCACGGCGGCGGAGGTGGCGGCTGCCGTCGCCTACCTGGTCGGCGAGGACGGTCGGTACGTCACCGGCGCCGAGCTGGCGGTGGACGGCGGGTTCGCGGCCTGACCGTTCGTCGGGGGCGGTGTCGTGCCGAGCGGTTGTCGGCGCTCGCGCTTACGATCGCCCGGCACGACCCCGTGCGCCCCCGACCGAGAGGTGTGCCATGACCGCAGCGGACGACCCGATCGAGCTGCTCGCCCGGGCCCTCGCGCAGACCGCCGGGCTGATCGACGGCACCGGCATCGAGCTGGCCGGCCACTCGACGCCCTGCCGCTCCTGGGACGTCGGCGACCTGATCAGCCATCTCCTGTTCGACCTCCGGCAGTTCACCATCCGGGCCGAGGGAGGGCAGCCGGACTGGTCGCAGTCCTTCGAGCGGGTGGAGGAGGACTGGCTGCACGCCTTCGAGGCCGGTGCGGAGCAGCTGGTCGAGGCCTGGCGGTCGGCCGGCGACCTCACCGGGGCCGTGGAGCTCCCCGGCGGCGGGTCCGCGCCGGCGCGCTTCCCGGTGGACCAGCAGATCGTCGAATTCGCCGTCCACGCATGGGACTTGGCGCACGCCACTGGTCAGTCCGCCGACGGCCTGGACCACGAGGTCGCGTCCGCCGCCCTCGCCTGGGCCCGCGGCGCGCTCAAGCCCGAGTACCGCGGCGAGGAATCGGACCACCGCGCCTTCGGGCCGGAGGTGTCCGTTCCCGCGGACGCCCCGGCGTACGACCGGCTCGCCGCCTTCTTCGGCCGCGACCCCGGGGCGGGTGGGACGACCGGGTGACCGTCGCGGACGACCTGCAGCCGCTGTCGAACCCGGGGGCGGTGCCGGTGTCGCTGCCGACCGCGCCCACCAGAAGGCCGCTGGATCGCACGTGACGGCGTTGGCCGTGGTGGTGACGGTGGTGCCACCGGCGCGCGGGGGCGCACCCGCGTCAGCGCGCCTGCCGGGCCGCCGCGGCCCGCTTGATCGCCTCGCGGATGCGCGGGTAGCTGCCGCAGCGGCAGATGTTCTGGATCTGGTCGATGTCCGCGTCCGTCGGCTCGGGCGTGCGGCGCAGCAGGGCGACCGCGGTCATGATCTGGCCCGGCTGGCAGAAGCCGCACTGGGCGACGTCGCAGTCGATCCAGGCCTCCTGCACCGGGTGCAGGGTGTCGCCGTCGGCCAGGCCCTCGATGGTGGTGACGGCGCGGCCCCCGCAGTCCTTGACGGAGCGGGTGCAGGGCTGGAACTCCTGGCCGTCGAGGTGGCTGGTGCAGGCCCGGCAGACGCCCACCCCGCAGCCGTACTTGGGGCCGGTGACGCCGAGCTTGTCGCGCAGTACCCAGAGCAGCGGCATGTCGTCCGGGGCATCGACGGTGACGGGCTGCCCGTTCAGGACGAAGGTGTGGGTGGGCATGGGGAGTCGAGGTCCTCGGTTCGGTCGGTCGGCGGCGGTCAGAAGTTGATCGGGAAGGAGCGGGGGCTGGTGCCGGTCGCGCGCGCATAGGCGTTGGCGACGGCGGCCGAGGCCGCCGGGACGCCCAACTCGCCCGCGCCGCCCGGGGCTCCGCTCGGCGGCATCAGGTGGATCTCGACCACCGGCGGGGAGTGGCGCTGTCGGGCGTAGTGGAAGTCGGCGTAACTTCCCTCCCGTACCGCGCCGTTGTCGATGTGGTTGCCGGCCTGCAGGATGACCGAGATGCCGTCGATCAGCGCGCCGGTCAACTGGGCTTCCAGGCCGCGGGGGTTGATGACCTGGCCGACGTCGGCGGCGATCACCGCCTTGGTGACCCGGGGGTCGGCCCGGTCGGAGGCGTCCAGTTCGACCAGGTAGGCGACCCGGCCGCCGTTCTCGTCGTGGTAGCCGACGCCCTGGGCCTGGCCGGGCGGCATCGCGCGGCCCCAGTCGCCGGCGGTGGCGACGGTGTCCAGGAGCGCCTTCCCGGCGGCGTCGCGCAGTCGGGCACGGCGGAAGGCGAGCTCGTCCTGGCCCATCCGGCGGGCGAGTTCGTCCATCGTGATCTCGTCGGCGACCCGGACCATGCCGGAGTAGACCGAGCGCCAGCTGCCGGTGTGCATGGCCAGCGGCAGTTCGGCGAGCAGCTGGGTGGGGATGCCGACGTTGTACGGGTTCTTCTCGGTGAGCAGGAAGAAGGCCTGGGCGAGGCTGAGTCCGGCCAGTGACAGGTTGAAGCCGGCCCCGGTGAACGCCTCGCCGAGGCCGTGGCTGAGGTCGGTCCTGACGGTGGCGGCGCGGTGCTCCCAGGTGAGGACCTGGCCGAGGCCGTAGGTGGCGCGGATCCGGTGGTGGCTGGCGGGGCGCATCCGGCCGTGGCGCATGTCGTCGTTGCGGGTCCACATCAGCTTGACCGGGCGGCCGGCGGCCTTGGAGATCTGGGCGGCCTCCAGGGCGGCGTCGAAGAACAGCCGGCGCCCGAAGGAGCCGCCGCCGCGTACGACGTGGACGGTGACGGCGTGCTGCGGCAGGCCGAGTTCGGCGGCGATGGTCTGCTGGGCGATGATCGGGCTCTGCGCGGCGAACCACAGCTCGGCGCGGCCCGGCCGCACGTCGGCGACGGCGGTCAGCACCTCCATCGGTGCGTGGTTGACGAAGGCGAAGTCGAACTCGGCGTCCAGGTAGTGGGTGAGCAGCGGCGGGAGCGGGAACGGTGCGTGGGCGGCGCGCAGTCGGGCCTGGATGTCGGAGGTGGAGAGGTCCGCCACCGGGCCCGGGTTCCAGGTGGTGCGCAGGGCGTCGCGGGCCTTGAGCGCCTGGTCGAAGGTCTCGGCGAGGACGGCGACGCCGCTGGGGATCCGCACCACGGCGAGCACCCCGGGCATGGCGCGGGCGACCGAGGCGTCCAGGGACTTGAGGGTGCCGTTGATGGTGGTCGGGCGGGCGACCACGGTCGGCACGGCGCCCGGGATCCGCAGGTCCCCGGCGTACTCGGCGCGCCCGGTGACGATGTCACGGGCGTCGATCCGGCCGGTCGGCTTGCCGACCAGGCGCCGCTGGTCGGCGGGCTTGGGCGTGCCGGGCACGGCGGGCAGCGCCACCGCGGCGGCGTCGGCGGCGAGTTCGCCGTAGCCGAGGCGGCGGCCGTCGGGGGCGAGGACGGCGGAGTCGGCGGTGCGCAGGGTGTCCGCCGGAACGTTCCAGCGGTTGGCCGCGGCGGTCACCAGTCGGGCACGGGCGGCGGCGGCCGCGGCGCGCACCGGGTCGTACAGCGAGCGCACCGAGGTGGAGCCGCCGGTCATCTGGTTGAAGAGCAGTTCGGGGCGGCTGTCGGAGAGTGGGACGTCCACGTCGGTGAGCTTGGCGTCGAGCTCCTCGGCGACCAGCATGGCGATAGCGGTGGTCAGGCCCTGGCCGACCTCCAGCCGGGGGAGGTGGAGCGCGGCACGCCCGGCGGGGGTGATTTCGAGTACCAGCAGGTGCGAGGTCGGCAGCCCGGCGAGGATCATCGCGTCGCCGAGGTCGAGGACGTCCGGGATGCCCGGCAGGCCGAGCAACTGCGGCGGTGCGGAGGCGCCCTGGGCAGCGGCGGCGGCTCGTACGGCGGCCTGCGCGGTGGCGGGAGCGGCGGCGTCCAGGCCGAGCCGGGCGGCGACGGTGAGGGTCGGTGCGGCCAGCAGGTAGGTGAGGAAGCGGCGCCGGCCGGTGGCCTCGGCGGCGGCCGGTCCGGCCGCCTCGTCCGGGGGGCCGGTGGAGTCCGAAGGCGCGATGGGGGTGCTGATGGGAGGAACCCTTCCGGCCGAGACGGCGCCGGATCGGGCGGGCACGGACGGCCCTGGCCCCGGTGCCGGATCGCGGACGCCGTTGAGCATAAGAGGGCACTACTGACGGGTCAACACGGCCAATCTTGGCCCTGCGGCCGGGTGGTGGAGGTGCTTCGTCCGGTTCGGGCGGGGGAGTCGGAGCGGATACGGACGGCGCTTCGGCCGTGCGGGCGGGACCGGTCGCGCCGGGGTCGAAGCGCCTGAGGGGATCAACCGGGCGCTGTCGTACGGGAGTTCACCGCTCGTCCGATGGTGCGGCGGGGAGCGGAAGTGGCCCAGGAAATTTCAAGATCAATGGACCTATCGGGCGGTCCATTCGCTCACTAGGGTGGGTCTCAGGACACAGAGGCCCGCCGGCATCGTTGGTGAACGCCGGTCCCGCGTGCCGCCCGTCCACCCGTCCGCGAGTCCGTCAGCCCGCAGTCCGCCCGTCGGATGGTCGGCCGGTCAGTCAGGAGAGAAGTGCCGAACAGGAGAGACGTGCCGAACCGCAGCGCCGCCCGGTTTGCCCTGCTGCCGCCCGCCGGACCTCAACGGACGCTCGCCGCCGCCCAGTTGGCGAGCGCCGTGGGCGACGGTGCCTATTACACCTGCTCCGCGCTCTACTTCACCCGGGTCGTCGGCATGTCGGCCACCGCCCTCGGCGTCGGCCTCGCCGTCGCCTGGGCGCTCGGCTCGCTGGCCGGCGTCCCGCTCGGCCACCTCGCCGACCGCCGGGGCCCGCGCCGTACGGCGGTGGCGCTCGCGCTCGGCACGGCGGTCGTGGTCGCCGGTTTCCTGGTGATCCGTTCCTACGGGCTGTTCCTGCTCGCCGTCTGCCTCTACGCCACCGCGCAGTCCGGGCTCACCGCCGCCCGGCAGGCGCTGGTCGCCGGCCTGGTGCCGCGCGAGGAGCGGACCGGACTGCTCGCCCATCTGCAGTCAACCCTCAACGGCGGCTTGGCGGTTGGCGCAGCCGTCGGTGGCATCGCGCTCACCCTCGGCACCCGGACCGCCTACCTGGGCGCTTTCACCGTCACCGCCATCGGCTTCCTGGCCGGCGCGCTGGTCCTCCGCCGGCTGCCCGAAGTCCCGCCCGCGGCACCGGAGTCGGGCACCGGCCCGCGGCTGGCCGTGCTGCGCGACCGGCGCTATGCCGCCGTGACCCTGGTCAACACCGTGCTGCTGCTGCGGATGCCGCTGCTCAGCCTGGTGCTGCCGCTGTGGATCGCCGAGCGCGCCCCCGGGATCGGCTGGCTCGGCTCGGCGCTCTTCGTACTGAACACCGTGGCGGTGCTGGCCTTCCAGGTCCGGGCGGCGCGCGGCGTCACCGGGCTGGACTCGGCGGTGAAGGCGGTCCGCTCGGCCGGGGTGCTGCTGCTCGCCTCCTGCGCGGTCTGCGGCCTGTCCGCGCTGGACGTCCCGGTCTGGGCGGTCGGGGCGCTGCTGACGGCCGCGGCCGTCCTCCAGGTCGCGGGGGAGATGCGGCAGTCGGCCGGCTCCTGGCAGCTCGGCTTCGACCTCGCGCCACCGGAGCGGATCGGCCAGTACCAGGGCTTCTTCGGCACCGGCGTGGCCGTCGCCCGCACCCTCGGGCCGCTGCTGCTCACCACGCTGCTGCTGGACGGCGGCCTCGCGGGCTGGCTGGTGCTCGGCGGGGTTTTCCTCGCCGCCGGGTGCGCGATGGGGCCGGTCGCCCGCTGGGCGGCGAGCGACCGCCGCACCGCACCGGCCCCGGCGGTCGCGGCGTCGCGGGGGTAGCCGGAGAAACGGGGCACCCGGGGGCGGGGCGCACGGAACACGGGCGGCCCCGGGAATCAGGCCGCCCCGACTACAGGCCGCCCGGAAAACGGTGGCCCCCGCCCGCCGCGCGCTGGCATGCTGGCCGCGTGGACAGACCCCAGATCTGGTTCGACTTCGCCCCTGAGCTGCACCTCTTCGTCTCCGCGCCCCGGCGGGCCGGTCGCACTTCGCTGCGCACCGACGGCACCTCCACCCTTGGCCACGTGGTCGAGTCGCTGGGCGTCCCGCTCACCGAGGTCGGGGCCCTGCTGGTGGACGGACGGCCCGTCGCCGACTCGTACGTCCCGGTCGACGCCGAGCACGTCAGTGTCGAGGCCGTGACCAGGCCGCAGCCCTCGCCCGCCCCGCCGCGCTTCCTGCTGGACGTCCACCTCGGCACCCTCGCCCGCCGACTGCGCCTGCTCGGCGTCGACGCCGCCTACGAGAACCCGGACATCGGCGACGCCGCCCTGGCCGCCCGCTCCGCCGCCGAGCAGCGCGTCATGCTCTCCCGCGACCGCGGCCTGCTGCGCCGCCGCGAACTGTGGGCCGGCGCCTACGTCTACAGCCACCGCCCCGCCGAGCAACTGCGCGACGTGCTCTCCCGCTTCGCCCCGCCGCTCGCCCCGTGGAGTCGCTGCACCACCTGCAACGGCACGCTGCGCACCGTCACCAAGACCTCGGTGCGCGAGCAGCTCCAGGACGGCACCGAGCGCTCCTACGACGCCTTCGCCCAGTGCGTCGACTGCGGACAGGCCTACTGGCGCGGCGCCCACCACGCCCGGCTGGAGGCCATCGTCACCGACGCGGTACGCGAGTTCGGGGGCGTCTCGGGGTAGCGGCTCGGGGTCGGCTCAGGGGCGGGGACGCATCGGCGCGCATGGCGGGTCCTCGGGCGGCCGTGGGGGGCGGTGCTGGAGCTGCCGGTGGTGCGGTGAGCAGCTACGGCGCGTGCAGGCCTAGGGTCCAGGCGTGGGTGGTGTAACCGCCCATCCGGGTCGGATGGCGCTCGACGAGCGTCACGTCCAGGCCCTCGGCCGTCCGGCGCAGCGAACCGGTGAAGCGGTGCCGCTCGTCCGGGCCCAACGGGTGCAGCTCGGCCAGCACGGCGTCGTCCAGCTCCCGCCCGACCGCGCGCAGCACCCCCGCGTCCAGCACCAGCAGGGTGCCGTCCGGCAGGACCAGCGGCGCCGGGGCCTGGGCGTCGGCCAGCAGCGGGCCGCGCTCGATCCGTCCGCCGGGCAGCAGCCGCACCACCCGGCTCTCGGTGGGGTGGCGGCGGTCCGTCTCGACGACGCGCAGGCCGCTGCCGACCACGTAGTGGCCGTAGCTGCGCCAGGAGTCGACGACGGTGCCGTCCCGGTCGTGGGCCCAGGTGTCGAACGGCGGGTGTCGTTTCGGTGGCCGCCTACGGGGCCCTGACGGCGGACAATCCCCCCAGGACCATCTCCCCAGGATCCGAGGAGGAGGCGACGGTGGAGTCCGTGGAGTTCGAGGTCGTGATCGAGGTCCCCCAGGGGGCCCGGAACAAGTATGTGATGGACTTCGACGCGGGCCGCATCCGCCTCGACCGCACCCTCTTCACGGCCACCCGCTACCCCACCGACTACGGCTACGTCGAAGGCACCCTCGGCGGCGACGGCGAACCCCTCGACGCGCTCGTCCTCGGCGGCGAGCCGGCCGTCCCCGGTTGCGTGCTCACCTGCCGGGCGGTCGGCATGTGGGTGATGCGGGACGAGCGCGGCCCGGATCAGAAGGTGCTCTGCGTCCCGGCCCGCGACCCGCGCTACGCCGACCTGCGGGACGTCGGCGACCTGCCGGAGTTCGACCTGCTGGAGATCACCCACTTCTTCGAGGTGTACAAGGACCTCGAACGCGGCAAGTCGGTCGAGGGCTCGCACTGGGCGGGGCGGGAGGCGGCGTACGCGGAGATCGCGTGCTCGCGCGCCCGGGCGGCGGGGACGCGCTTCGCCTTCCCGGCGTAGGCGCACCCCATCGTCGTCCGCTCCTCAGAGCCTCGCGTTGCGCAGGATCACCCCCACCTGGTCCGAGATCGCCGCCTCGTTCCGCTCGAACTCCGGCGACGTGACCCGCGCCTGGTCCGCCGGGAGCCCGGTGAGGACCGGGGTGTGCAGGTGCCCGCCGGGGAGGTCGGGGGCGAGGTCGAGGCGGAGGCGGTTGGAGCGGTAGGCGACCTCGTTGGAGAGGTAGCCTCCGCCGCCTCCGGCGACGGCGCGGGAGCCGGGGGTCGGGCCGTCGGGGCGGACGACGGGGGTGGTGGAGCCCTCGGGGATCTCGGTGACGGGGGTGTTGAGCAGGACCGGATAGGGCTGCTGGACGGCCGTCATGGCGTCCGTGGGCAGGGTGGTGTGGATGAACTCGGGGCCGTCGGCCAGGCCCGGGGCGTCGACCGGGTGGTCGCGGGTGCCGCCGGAGAGCGCGCCCACGTTGTCGGTGGCCGGGTCGGCGGAGCGGGCTCGGCCGGCCCAGGCCTCCAGGGTGAACGTGCCGGGGTAGCCCTGGCTGATGCTGGTGATCAGGTCGGCGGACTGCGGGCCGGGCACCAGGTGCGGGCCGAAGGCGCGTTCCACGATGCCGGCGTCGAAGTCCCCGTAGCGCACCGGCAGGACGACGGCCCGGACTTCGGCGGTGCTGCCGTCGGCGAGGGTGATCCGCTGTCCGTGGAGTCGTAGGACGGCCGCGCCGGAGGGGTTGGCGCGGCGTGCTTCGGTGTCCAGACCGTACGGGTCGAAGCCGCTGACGAAGATCCGCCGGATGCCGGGGTCGCCGGTGAAGCCGTCGTCCAGGCCGCGTGAGGCGTCCTCGAAGCGGGCCCGCAGGTGGGCCTGGTCGACGTCGAACTTCGGTTGCCAGCGGGCGAGTTGGGTGGTCATGGCGAGCCTGGTCCAGTACAGCGGGCGGTCGTCGCGGGCGGGCAGGTCGCCGCTCGGCCGACGGTCCTGGGCGCGGTCGACGCCGGCCTGCCAGAGCGCCCGGCCCCAGGCGTCCACGACCCGCTCGGCCCGGTGGGCGTTGCGGGCGGCGCAGAGCGCGGCGGGGAAGCCCGCGAGCAGGTCGTCGAGGCCGGAGCGCTCGGTGAAGGCGGCGGTCCGGGTGTCCTGGAGGCGGGCCTGTTCGGCGTCCAGGGGTGCGGTGGTGACGGGCCGGCAGTCGGCCCGGTCGGCGTGGGCGGTGGCGGGGACCAGCAGGGCGGCGAGCGTCCCGGCGAGGGCGGCGGCCAGAGCGGCGGCGCGGCCGACGGTACGTCTGGTGGCACGGCGAAGCTGTGTCATGTCCACCGACAATAGGTGTCGGGCTGATGCCCCGCCAGAGCGCCCGCTCCGTACCCGTAGGCTGACCGGGTGACACCCCTCGACCCGACCGTGAAGTCCCTGATCGCCGACCCGTACGGCGCCTACGTCAAGCTGCGCGCCGAGGCGCCGGTGCAACGGGTCGTCGGCCCGGACGGGCTGCCCGTCTGGCTGGTGACCCGCTACCCGGACGTCCGCCAGGCGCTCGCCGACCCCAGGCTCGCCCTCGACAGGGCGCATGCCGCACCCGGCAACTACAAGGGCTTCTCGCTGCCGCCCGCGCTGGACGCCAACCTGCTCAACATGGACCCGCCGGACCACACGCGGATCCGCCGCCTGGTCGCGCAGGCCTTCACCCCGCGCCGGGTCAGCGCCCTGCACGCGCCGATCGAACGGGTCGCCGAGCGACTCCTCGACGCCATCGAGCCGTTGGGTCGCACCGACCTGCTGGCGAACTATGCCGCGCCGCTGCCGATCACGGTCATCTGCGACCTGCTCGGCGTCCCCGAGGACGACCGGCTGGACTTCCGTTCCTGGACCGACACCCTGATCACCCCGGACCCGGCCCGACCCGAGCAGGCCCGCGCGGCCGTCTCGTCGATGCTCGGCTTCTTCACCGGCCTGATCGAGCGCAAGCGCAGCGAACCGGCCGACGACCTGCTCTCCGACCTGATCGCGGTCCGGGACGAACAGGACCGCCTGAGCGAGGACGAGCTGACCTCGCTCGCCTTCCTGATCCTGTTCGCCGGGTACGAGAACACCGTCCACCTGATCGCCAACGCCGTCCTCGCCCTGCTCACCCACCCCGAGCAGCTCGCCGCCCTGCGCGCCGAGCCGGAGCTGATCGCGGGCGCCGTCGAGGAGTTCGCCCGCTTCGACGGCCCCGCTCCGCTAGCCATCCGCCGCTTCCCCCGCGAGGACGTCGCCATCGGCGGCGTCACCGTCCCGGTCGGCGAGACCGTGCTGCTCTCGCTGGCCTCCGCCAACCGCGACCCCGAGCAGTTCACCGACCCCGACCGGCTCGACCTGCGCCGCCGCGAGAACGGTCACCTCGCCCTAGGCCACGGCATCCACTACTGCCTGGGCGCCCCGCTGGCCCGGCTGGAGACCTCCCTCGCGCTGGCCGCGCTGCTGCGCCGCTTCCCCGGCCTCGCCCTGGACGTCCCGGTCGGGGAGCTGCGCCACCGGCCCACCATGCGGGCCCGTGGCCTGCTGGAACTCCCGGTGCGGTACTGACTCCGATGCCGGGAACCGGCGCGACGTCTACAGCGTTGTCGTGGTCGAACAGCGTGTTTCGGACGGTGGTGGAGGAAACCCCATGAGTGTGGCCCTGACGAAGGGCGGCAACGTCTCCCTGGGCAAGCAGGCCCCCGGGTTGCGGGTGGCCCGGGTGGGCCTGGGCTGGACGGTCGGCGGCGAGTACGACCTGGACGCCAGCGCGCTGCTCTGCGGGGCGTCCGGGAAGGTCCTCACGGACCAGCACTTCGTCTTCTTCAACAACCTGCAGAGCCCGGACGGCTCGGTCCGCCACCAGGGCGGCACCGGCACCGGTGACGACCGCGAGCGGATCGAGGTCCGGCTCGCGGACGTCGCCGCCGACGTGGAGAAGATCGTCTTCGCGGTGGCGATCTACGACGCGGCCCAGCGGCGGCAGACCTTCGGGCAGGTCCGCGGCGCCTACATCCGGATCGCCGACGCGGACGGCGGCGCCGAGGTGGCCCGCTACGACGTGCGGCCGGAGGCCGGCAGCGAGACGGCGATGGTCTTCGGCGAGCTCTACCGGCACGGCGCGGACTGGAAGTTCCGGGCCGTCGGGCAGGGGTACGCCTCGGGGCTCGGGGGCATCGCCACGGACTTCGGCGTCGACGTGCTGCAGCCCGCGCCCGCCGCGCCGACGCCCGCCCCGGCTCCCGTGCCCGCCGTCCCAGCTGCCCCCGCGGTGGCGCCCGCCGTTCCGAAGGCCCAGCCAGCAACAGGGAGTTCACCCGTGACGTGTTTCTTCGACCCCTCGCACGGCTACGGCTCGACCGCCGTGCTGTGGCAGCCGCAGTGGGGCGTGCCGCGCCAGGTCGAGGCCTGCGCCGCCTGCGCCCAGCGGGTGCAGACCACCGTCCCGCCGTTCTACACCCCGCCGCAGGCCGGCTACCCGCAGCAGATCCAGCAGGTCCAGCAGGGCCACCCGCAGGTGCCCGGCCAGCAGGACCAGGGCCGGCGCTTCGGCACCGGCGCGATGATCGGTGCCGGCGCGGCCGGCCTGGTCGGCGGCATGCTGCTGAACGAGGCGCTGAGCGACGACGAGCCCCACGTGGTCGTCAACAACTACTACGAGGACGACGACGACTCCTTCTTCTAGGCGTTCGCCTGCGGCCGGCCGGAACCGCGGTGCCGGTTCCGGCCGGTCAGCCGATGACGACCGCCATGTGGCCGTAGGTGGCGTAGCCGTTGTCGAAGTCCTTCTCGGAGACCGTCGTGCGGCCGCGCGCGGGGTCGTTGACCGACACCGTGCCGTCACCGAAGCCGGTGACGACGACGGTGTGCTCGGCGGGCCCCGCGTACGGGATGCTCCTGCCGTCGTAGGCCGTGTAGGTGGTCGTCGCCAGGTGCCGCCACAGGTAGTCCACCCAGACGATCGCCGGGTGGCCGGCCGCCAGGTGGTCCTTCAGCGCCGAGGTGGAGATGCCCTGGCCGTCGGCGAGCACGGTGAGCCCGAAGGAGCGGGCGGCCTTCGCCACCGGCGGGGAGTAGACGCCGTAGCCGGTGCCGTCCGTCTCCGAGCCGTCCGGGTCGCCGACGAAGGCCTCGAAGGGGTCTCCGGAGAGCGGGCCGGAGTGGCCGAACTCGTCGTGCACCCGGTCGACGCCGATCCGGTCCAGGATCTGCTGGTCGTCCGCCCGCACACCCCGCGCGGCGAGGACCATGCGCAGTGCGGTCGCCTCGCAGTCGTCGGCGAGCTGCTGGTGGTAGTACGGGACGCCGGCGGCCTCGGCGGCCGCGGTACCCATGGCGGGGCCGGCGCCCATGGCCGGGTTGGCGCCCGCTGCCAGGAACGCGCCGACCAGGGCGGTGAGCCAGGACGCCCGTGCTCGTGATGTGGTCATCATGCCGATGACGCTATGAAGGTCGGTTGCCCTCCGCAGCCGCTGAGCGGCGATCAGGTGACGGAGCGTTCCCGTCGGCGGTGAGGGTCGGCGATGGCCCGCGCCGCGCCGACGCCCGGGCCGCCCCGGAGGAGCTGACCCGGTGACACCTGCTGTCGGTGCGGTGCGCTTGAATGGGGCCCTGCACCGCTCTGACCGGGGGAGACGTAGCGATGACCGCGACCGATGTGACTGGCGCGACCGACGCGACCGACGCGAGCGGCGCCACCGATGGCGCGGATGTGGCCGCCGGGCCGCGCGCCGAGCTGCTGGCCGCCGCCAGGAACCCCACCGCGGCCTGGCTGGAGTCCTGCTTCGGCGAGGGCACGTTGTGGCGGCCCGAGTCGCTGCCCGAGGGGCTGGAGTCGGGCACGGCCCGGGCGTTCCTGACCGAGGTCGGCATTCCGGCCGTCGAGCTGGACTTCGTCGGCTACGACTCGGCGGACCTGCCCGAGCGCGGCATGTGGGAGGCGGACACCGACGAGCTGTATGCCCGTGACCCCGAGGACGACTCCCCGGCGGGCCTGGCCTACTGCGTCGGCAAGTTCGACGACTGGCACCTGATGGTGGACGCCGAGTGCGGCGTCGTCGAGATCTACAACTCGGACGGCTGGACCACCGGACGCGGCCACGGCGGCTGGGCGGCCGACTCGCTGCCCGAGGTGATCGGCGCGCTGGGGCTGCTGGCCGGCTTCGAGGAGCGGATCGTCAACGGCGACACTCAGACCGCGCTGGACGAATTCGAGGCGCTGGTGGCGCAGTTGGGTCAGGGGCCGGACAAGTCCGACCTCTGGGTGGGGCTGCTGGAGAACCTGCGCGAGGAGTACGAGGAGTTCGACGAGGACTGACCGGCGTCCATGAACCGGCGGCCGCACAACGCAAGCGCGTTGTGCGGCCGTTCGCGTTCTCAGGCATCCTGCCGCCGGTACGCCCCGGCCCGGGCGGCGGCTTCGGCGGCGGTCGCGGCGCGGTCGGCGGCGGGTTCGTCGAGCGGCTCGGCGGTGGTCAGCATCCGATAGTAGAGCGGCGCCGAGACGGCTCGGATCACCTCCGACGGGTCGGTGTCCGGCGGGAGTTCGCCGCGCTCCACGGCCTCGGTGACGCACGGCGCCCACTCCTCGACCCGGCGCCGGTAGAACAGCCGCAACGCCTCGGCCGTCCCCGGGTCGCCGTCGGCCGCCGCGATCACCGCGCGGAACAGCGCGCCCTGCCGGGGGTCGGCCAGGGTGCGCTGGACCAGGCGGGCGTTGGCCCGGAGGTCCTCGGCGAGCGTGCCGCTGTGGGTGCGCGGCAGCGACTGCTCGGCCATGTCGGTGAGCAGGTCGGCGACCAGGGCCGTGGTGCTGCCCCAGCGGCGGTAGACGGTGGTGCGGCCGACCTCGGCCCGCTGGGCGATGTCGCCGAGGTCGAGGCCGCCGAAGCCGTGCTCGACCAGGGCGTCCTCGGCGGCCCGCAGGACGGCGGCACGGACCCGGGCGGTCCGGCCGCCGGGGCGGACGGTGCCGGGTGTGGAGGGCTCAACGGGCTCTGGGGCCATTAACGGGATTCCTGTTCCATTAGCCGGGTGGAGTCTGCTAGTTTCTAGACATCCTAACGGAACGGGAGTCCCATTATGGGCTTCGAGGGGAGTACTGTCATGGCAACCGCAGACACGGCCGACACCGGCACGGCCACCACCGACATGGGCGGCACCGACATGGAGTGGCGCCGGCTCGGCGCCTCCGGACTCAAGGTCCCCGCGCTCAGTCTCGGCACCGGCACCTTCGGCGGCCGCGGCCCGCTGTTCGGCGCCTGGGGCACCACCGACGTCCAGGAGGCCCGCCGCCTGCTCGACATCGCCATCGACGCCGGGGTCACCCTCTTCGACACCGCCGACGTCTACTCCGACGGCGCCTCCGAGGAGGTGCTCGGCCAGGCCGTCCGCGGCCGCCGCGACCAGGTGCTGATCTCCACCAAGGCCGGACTGCCGCTCGGTGACGGCCCCCAGGACGCCGGCACCTCCCGCGCCCGGCTCACCCGGTCGGTGGACGACGCGCTGCGCCGCCTCGGCACCGACTACCTGGACCTCTTCCAGCTGCACGCCTACGACGCCGGCACCCCGATCGAGGAGGTGCTGGCCACCCTAAAGGACCTGGTCCGCGCGGGCAAGATCCGCTACACCGGCGTCTCCAACTTCTCCGGCTGGCAGCTGATGAAGTCCCTCGCCCTCGCCGACCGCCACGGCCGCCCCCGCTACGCCGCCCACCAGGTCTACTACTCCCTGGTCGGCCGTGACTACGAGTGGGAGCTGATGCCGCTCGCCCAGGAGGAGGGCGTCGGCGCCCTGGTCTGGAGCCCGCTCGGCTGGGGACGCCTCACCGGCCGCATCCGCCGCGGACAGCCGCTCCCGGCCGGCAGTCGCCTGCACGACACCGCCGACTACGGCCCGCCGGTCGAGGACGAGCTGCTCCACCGGGTGGTGGACGCGCTCGACGAGGTCGCCGCCGAGACCGGCCGCACCGTCCCGCAGGTGGCGATCAACTGGCTGCTGCGCCGCCCGACCGTCTCCTCGGTCATCATCGGGGCCCGCAACGAGGAACAGCTGCGGCAGAACCTCGGCGCGGTCGGTTGGTCGCTGACGCAGGAGCAGGTCGCCCGCCTGGACGCCGCCAGCACCCGCACCGCGCCGTACCCGTACTTCCCGTACCGCCGTCAGGCCGCCTTCGCCCGGCTGAATCCGCCGATGGTCGGCTGACCCGCGACAACCGTGCTCACCGGTTTTCACCGGCCAGCAGCCTCTTTCACCCCCCGTGTGCCCTGAACCTGCCCACTGCGGGCCTCCCGGGGCGCGGACTGAGGGCAGTCGTCCTGGCGCAGACGGCCGCGTGAGGCCCGCCGT
The DNA here is from genome assembly GCF_044327205.1 of Kitasatospora sp. NPDC018058. Lineage (NCBI taxonomy): Bacteria > Bacillati > Actinomycetota > Actinomycetes > Kitasatosporales > Streptomycetaceae > Kitasatospora > Kitasatospora sp. NPDC018058. Next base: position 55,104 of record NZ_JBIRFA010000034.1, read on the forward strand.
GGTCCCCCGAGGAGGAGTGTCGCCCCTACTCGGCTCGCCGACGCGCGAGATGGACGATGATGTCGGCGGCGATCTCGACTGTCTCGGGCAGGACCCGCGTGATCGCGTCGTACGTCTGCCGGCGCCTCGATCGCGGCAGTTGGAGATACGCCGAGACGGTCGACAGGTAGCCGACGTAGTCAGGGGCGTTCATCGTCAAGCGCCGCTTGATGACGGCCTGCTGAACGTCGAGGAACAACGGAGACCGTTGCAGCTCCGTACCCGGCCACTGCATCTCCTCACCCGGAGCAGTCCCGTCGGGAGACGGAACCTCGTCGCTTTCCAGGAACGGAGCCCGTGCCGCACGCACGGACTCCTCGACTGCCGGGTCAGCCAGCTGAACCGGGCCACCGAAGGAGGCGAACACACCCTCCGGTTCCAGGAGTGCGGCCACTCTTGACCACCGCCCCTCCGGGCGCGTCCAGTGCAGGGCTGCCGCCGCATAGACCAACCCGTAGGTTTCACCCGGCCGCAGGTCCTCGAACGCGGCCCGCACGGTCGTCACGTTCGCGGGGACGGTCTTGTTCAGCTCGGCGAGCATGGCGGCGTCGGGCTCCGTCGCCGTGACCATGACCCCGTGTTCGGCGAACAGGCGGGTTGCTTTGCCCGTCCCCGCACCGATCTCCAGGGCCGTCCGAACCGGCCGGCCCGCGTACGTCATCACCGAGTCGAGGAGCTCTGCGGGATACCCCGGCCGGAATCTTTCATAGGCTTCCGCGATCGCGCCGAAGCTCAGTGCACGAGCAGACATGCCGAGCATCCTGGCACGACCGGGTTGGACAGCGCCCGGCGGTCGGCGACCGCGTATATGAGATGTAGATGGAGCCCTGCGATAGTCGGTCACAGAACAACTCGCAAGCCAGGTGTCACCCACGGGCTCCTGGACGAACAGACAGGGGTCTCCCGTGCAGCGCATCCAGAAGTCCGTCACGCACCGTCTGGCCTTCCTCGTTCCCGCCGTCCTGGCCCTCTCCCTGGCCATCCTGGGGACCGTGGCCGACGCGGGTCACTCCGGTGACGCGCGACTGGCTTCTTCGGCCGGGCAGTCCGACAAGGGGGACAAGGGGACCAAGGAGTTCAACACCAAGGCCTGACGGCGTCCGGGCGCGGGCGGGCGGTGCGACCGGGTCGTCCCCCGCGGTGGCACCGCCCGCCGACTGGGACGACGACCAAGTCGCCGTTCCACAAGACCGCCGACGACCGCCGACGAGCGCCGACCGGATCCCCGAAGGGGCCGCCCGCTGCGGTCTCCGGCTCAGGCCGCCGGATGCGGGACAGCGGCGGTGTCCACGATCAGGCGCGCCTGCGCGGCCTCGGGCAGTCCGGCCCGGGTGAAGACCTCCAGCGCCTCGCGGGAATGTGCCAGCGCGTCGTCACGGTGGCCGGCGTCGAGCGAGATGCGGGCGTGGATCAGCAGGGCGTAGCCCTGGTCCCGGTAGCGGTCGGGCACGGTGCGAAGGTGGGCCACCGCTTTGGCCGCCGCGTCCAGCGCGGGCTCGGTGTGGCCGAGAGCGTTCAGGGTGTCCGCGTACCGGTAGCGCGCCTGTGCCTGCTGGCCCGGTATCCGTACGGTTTCGCAGAGGTCGAGGCACTCCTCGTAGCTGGCCAGCGCCTCGTGCAGGCGGCCCAGTTCGTGCAGGGCCTGGCCGCGGACGCACAGCGCGTGTGCGACACCGTGGTAGTCCGCCAGCGCGTGCAGCGCGTCCAGCGCCTCCTCGCAGGCGGGCAGCGCCTCGTCGGCGCGACCGCCGCGGATCCTGGCCAGTGCGGCGTTGAGCGTGATGGTCAGCGCGCCCGAGCGGTGCCCCTGCTCCCGGGCCAGGGCGAACGCCCGGTCGAAGCACTCGGCCGCGTCGTCGTAGCGCTGCTCGAACTGGGCGATGACGCCCAGGTCGTTGTACGCCTGCTGGAGGATGGCGCGGTCCCCGGCCTGGAGGCACGCCTCCACCGCCATGTGGGAGTTGGCGCGCGCCCGGGTCAACTGGGTGGCCTGGAGGGCCGCGTTGCCGCAGATGAAACGGGCGCGTCCGGCCGCGCGGTGGTTCCCGCTCAGGGCCGCGGCCCGGGCGAGCGCCTCGGCGGTGACGGCTATGCGTGCGTACGGGATGTCCTGACCGAACGAGCTGAGGGCCACCAGGAGGTCGGCGGCCACCGTCAGCAGTTCCGTTTCGGCGCCGTCCTGCCGTCGGAGCGCGAGCTGGACGGCATGCAGCGCGAAGTCGAACTCCGCGACGACCCAGGCCCGGGCCTCGGCCAGGTCCCCGAGCCGTTCGTCGCCCGGCGCCGCGGTCGTGGCGGTGATCGTGCTGTGCACCGGGTCCCCGGGCACGATCCGCTGGAAAGCCTCGGCGGCCATCCCCATCAGGTGGTGGAGCAGGCGACGCTGCACCGCGGAGTCCGCCTCGTCCGGGCGATCGGTGTGCGGTCCGGTCAGGTTCAGCGCGAAGTCCCGGCCGAGTTCGTGATACCGGTACCGGCTCGGTTCCGGCGATTCGAGCAGCGCGGCGTCGACCAGCGCTTCCAGCAGCGTCTCCGCGTCCGCCTCCGCCAGGTCCAGTGCCGCGGCCGCGGCGGCCAGGCCGATGCTCGGCCGGGCCACGGAGGCCAGCCGGCGGAACACCGCCGCCTGTCGGTCCGTCAGCTGGCGGTAGCCGAGTTCGAAGACGGCGGCGACTGCCAGGTCGTCGGCCCGCAGCTCGGCCAGTCGTCGCCGTTGGTCGGCCAGCCGGACCACGAGGTGTGCGATCGTCCAGCCCGGCCGGGCCGCCAGCCGTGCGGCCACGATGCGCACCGCGAGCGGCAGGTGGGCGCACGCGCCGACGAGCGCGGCCGCGGCGGGCCCTTCCCGGTCGACTCGCTCCGGGCCCACGATCTGCCTCAGCAGGCCGAGGGCTTCCGCCGGCCTGAACTCCGTCAGCTGGACGTGGCTGCCCGACAGCAGGCCGGCGAGGCGGGCCCGGCTGGTCACCACCACCGCGCAGCGGGCGGACCCCGGGAGCAGGGGTTTGACCTGGGCGGTGTCGCGCGCGTCGTCGAGCAGGAGGAGCACCCGGCGGCCGTCGAGGGCTGTCCGGAACAGCCGGGCCCGGTCCTCCAACGAGCCGGGTATCTCCCGGCGGGGCACCCCCACGGCGGACAGGAGACTGGCCAGGACCGTTCCCGGATCGGCCGGGTCCGTGCCGGTGCCGCGCAGGTCGGCGTAGAGCTGGCCGTCGGGGAACTCCTCCTTGACCTGATGTGCCGCCCGCAGGGCCAGCGCGCTCTTGCCGATGCCGCCCATCCCGCTGACGGTGGCGACGGCCAGGGCGGTGCGGTCCCGGTCGGCGAGGGCGTCCGACAGGGCGGCGAGTTCGGCGGTCCGGCCAGTGAAGTCGGCGATGCCGGCGGGGAGTTGGGCCGGGCGGACGAAGGGGGCCGGACCCGGCTCCCCGCCCGCGCCGGCCTCCGCCCGCGCCGGCACCGCCCCGGTGCCGGCGGGTGCCGGTACCGGGGCGGCCAGTACGGGGTCGCAGGCCAGGATCCGGCCGTGCAGCGCGCGGAGTTCGGGGCCCGGGTCCAGCCCGAGTTGGTCCGCCAGCACCTCGCGCGCCCTGGCGAACACGGCCAGGGCGTCGCCCTGACGCCCGGCAGCGTACAGCGCGCGCATCAGGAGCCCGTACGGCCGCTCGCGCAGCGGCTCCTCGTGGATGAAGCCGGTCAGTTCGGGGACCGCCTGGGCGTGCCGCCCCAACAGGACGTCGAGGTCGAAGCGCTCCTCCAGCAGGTGGAGGCGCAGTTCGGACAAGCGGGAGCGCTGGTTCTGCGCGAACGGCCCGGGAACCCCCGCCAGCGGCTCTCCGCGCCACAGCGAAACGGCCTCGGCCAACGACTCGGCGGACGCGTCGTAGTGGCCCGCCTCGCGGGCGCGCGCCGCGTCGGCGGCCAGCTGTTCGACCCGGACGGCGTCGACCGACGCCGGCGGCACCGCGAGCCGATAGCCGTCGTTCGCGGACGCCAGCACCTGCGGATCGCGGCCACCGGCCTCCAGGAGCTTGCGCAGCCGCCACACGTACGTCCGCAGGATCATGACCGCGGAGTCCGGTGCCGCCTCGCCCCACACGGCGGTGATCAGCTCGTGCAGGGGAACCACATGGCCGGAACGGAGAGCCAGCGCGGCCAGGGTCGCCTGCTGCTGCGGGGGGCCACCGGACACGACGGACCCGCCGACGCGAATGCCCACAGGTCCGAGCACGAAGAATTCCACAGTCCCCCCGGGGCCGCACAGCTCTCACCGGCGGCTGGTCTCCAGTCCTGGGTGCACACCGGTGTACGGGACGTCATCCTAAGGGGCAAGATCATGACATTGGCACGTCACCCGTCGGGCGGGTCCCGCTCACGGCCCGGGAACGGTCAGACCCAGCCGAGCCGGGCCGCGCGCAGGCCGGCCTCGAAGCGGCTTCGGGCGCCGAGCCGCTCGATGAGCGATGCCATGATCCGCCGGGCGGTGCGGGCCGAGATGTGCAGGTGGCCCGCGGCGGACTCGTCGGTGTGGCCCTGCGCGAGCAGGGCCAGCAGGCCACGTTCCTGCTCGTTCGGCACGTACGAGGCGTCGGACGTGTCGCTGCCGAGCGGTACGGCCGCTCCCCACTCCCGCTCGAACAGGGCGAGCAGCGGGGCGATCATGCCCGGTGCGGAGAGGAAGAGCGCGCCCTTGCGGCTGTCCGCGGGATCGATCGGCACCAGGGCGTACGCCCGGTCGACCACCACCATGCGGGTCGGCAGCGCGGCGGCCGTACGGAACTCACCGCCCCGCCCGACCAGCGCGCGGGTGTAACGCAGGGTCGCGGCGTCGCCGCGGACGGCGTCCAGGCCGATGGTGCGGATCGCCACGCCGCGCTGCAGGACGAGGGCGTCGTTGCGCAGGGCGGCCTCCAGCGAGGCGGGGGACTGGGGCCCGCCGGGCATGAAGGTCAGGATCTCGTTCCCGGCCTCCAGGGCCAGACGCTCCAACCGCCGCTGCACCGCGTCGAGCCCGGCCAGCCGCTCGACGCCGTCCGCCTGCTGGGCGCCGCCGCCGGCGCCGGCCAGGATCCTGATCAGGGCCTGCTGGCTGCCCGCCGCCTGGCGGTGGCTCCGGACCAGTTCCTCGTGCTGCTGCTCCAGCAGTCGCTTCATCCCGAGGACCGGGTCCACCACGGTGAACCTGCTGGGAGTCTCGAAGGACGCCTGGACCAACTGCAGCGCGAACAGCCTGTCGAGGCAGTCGCGGATGTGGTCGGGCCCGACGTCCAGCTTGGCCGCGAGCTCGTCCACGCCCAGCGCCGTGTGGCTGAGCATCTCTTCGTACACCGTCTGGTCCAGCGTCTCCAGGCAGAGCGTCACGGACACCGCCTTCCCTCCTGTGGTCACCCGGTGGATCTGCGTCCAGCCTGCACGCCGGGCATCTACGGGCGATACACGTCCGGGTCTACGCAGGTGAGCGGGTGTCACAAAGCGGCCTGGACGGTTTTGCCGGTCCTGAACCCGTTCCCCCGGGGGAACCCGGGCGACGAGGATGGACACGTCGCTCCGGCCGGTGCCGGGCGCCCGCCGGGGGCTCACCCGGCCACCTCTCTCCCACTTCCGATGAGGGCACCGCCATGACTTCTCGCATCCACGTCGTCCGTGCGGCCTGCGCCGCTGCCATCGTCCTGGCGACCGCCGTCGCCGGGCAGTCCGCCGGGCAGTCCGGTGGGCAGGGGCACCCGCAGGTGCGCGCCGCGGGGGCGCTCCACGCGGCAGGACCGGCCGTGGCCGCCGACGGCCTCATCTGGGACTGACGCAGCCCGGCGTGGAGCTGACCCTCATCGCCCTCACCGCTGCCGACCCGGTCGCGGTCCGCCCGCCGGACCGCCGCCACATCATCGACCTGCTCTGGGCCGCGGCAGCCCCCGGGGAACGCCTGGAGCACGTCAGCGTGCAGGCCCGCCCGCACGACATCCGCCTCGGGATGTTCACCGTGGCGACGCCCGGACTGACCGCCAGAGCCGCCGCGTTGGCCATCTGCCGCCGCGCGCTCGCGATCTCACCTCCGCTCAGCGGCTGGCGCATCGCCGGCGAACCATCCCTTCGACACGACGTCATCCGTCACACGACGCAACAGGAGCATCCGTGACCAACCCCTTCGAGGACGAGGACGCCACCTACCTCGTCCTGGTCAACGAGGAGAACCAGCACTCCCTGTGGCCCGCCTCCCTCGCGGTCCCCCCGGGCTGGACGGCCACCCACGGCCCGGCCGGACGCCAGGACTGCCTGGACCACATCGAGAACACCTGGACCGACCTGCGCCCGGCGAGCCTGATCGCCGCCCTCAAGGAGGCGTGACCCGATGCCGATCCAGCGCACCGCCCGTCCCCGGCACTACCTGATGTGCCGCCCCTCCCACTTCACCGTCGACTACCGCATCAACCCGTGGATGGATCCGGCCAAGCCGACCGACACGGCGCTGGCCGTCCTGCAGTGGGAGCGGCTGTACGCCCTCTACCAGGAGCTCGGTCACACCGTCGAACTGGTGGAACCCGTACCCGGCCTGCCCGACATGGTCTACTCCGCCAACGGCGCCACGGTCCTGAACGACCGTGTCCTGGTGGCCAGGTTCCGGCACGCCGAACGCGCCGCCGAGGCGCCCGCCTACCAGGCGTGGTTCGAGCGGAACGGCTACACCGAGGTGCACGCCGCCCGCCACATCAACGAGGGCGAGGGCGACTACCTGGTCGTCGGCGACCGGATCCTGGCCGGCACCGGCTTCCGCACCGACCCGGCCGCGCACGCCGAGGCCGAGCAGGTGCTGGGCGTCCCGGTGGTGAGCCTGACCCTGGTGGACCCGCGCTTCTACCACCTGGACACCGCGCTCGCCGTGCTCGACGACGACGAGATCATGTACTTCCCGGGCGCCTTCTCGCCGGAGTCCCGCGAGATCCTGCGCGAGCTGTACCCCGACGCGCTCCTCGCCACCGAGGCCGACGCCGAGGCCTTCGGGCTGAACGCGATCTCCGACGGGCACCACGTGCTGCTGTCCCAGACCGCGCGCGGTCTCATGGACCGGCTGGCCGAGCGCGGGTTCGAGCCGATCGGCGTCGACCTCTCCGAGCTGTTCAAGGGCGGCGGCAGCGTCAAGTGCTGCACCCTGGAGCTGCGCCACGCCGCACCGGCCCCGGGCGGTGTGCAGTGACCGGCGTACCGACGGACAACTCACCGGTGAGCGGCGCCCACCAGGGCAGCGCCCTCGACTGGCGCACGGAACCGGGTGCCCCCGCCACCGTCCAGGCACCCGAGCTGGTCGACGCGGCCGAAGCCCGCGCCTGGCTCGCGGACCACCACGACGACCTGCGGGCCGGACTGCACCGCTACGGGGCGGTGTACCTGCGCGGGCTGCCGGTCCGCAGCGTGGAGGACTTCGCCCTGGTCCGCGACGAGCTGATCCCGCGGGCGACCCCGTACCGGGAGAAGGCCACTCCGCGCAGCGACTTCGGCGGCGGGGTCTTCTCCTCCACGGACCTGCCCGCCGGGCAGGCGATCAGGCCGCACAACGAGAACAGCTACACCCTGACCTTCCCGGGGCTGCTGCTCTTCGGCTGCCTGACCGCGCCCGAGGAGGGCGGCGCCACCCCGGTCGCCGACTGCCGCGAGGTGCTGCGCGCCCTTCCGGCCGAGCTGGTCGAGCGGATGCGCGCGTCCGGCTGGATCCTGACCCGCACCTACTCGGAAAGCCTCTCGGTCGCCTGGCAGTCCGCGTTCGGGACGGAGTCCCCCGAGCAGGTCGAGAAGTACTGCGCCGAGAACCACATCTCCTGCGCCTGGGATGCGGACGGTCTTCTGCGCACCAGCCAGGTGCGGCCCGGGATCGTCCGGCACCCGCACACCGGAGAGGACGTGTGGTTCAACCACCTGGCGTTCTGGAGCCAGTTCTCCCTGGATGACGAGATCCGCGAGGTCCTGCTGGACGAACTCGGGCCGGACGGGCTTCCGTTCAACACCGGGCTCGGCGACGGCATCCCGCTGACGGCGGCGGACCTGGAGACCATCAACACCGCGTACGAGAACGCCACCGTGCGCCGCGCCTGGCAGCCGGGCGACCTCCTGCTGGTCGACAACGTCCTGACCGCGCACGCCCGCGACCCCTTCCGGGGCGAGCGCCGGATCGTGGTCGCCATGGGCGAGCCGGTCTCGGTGTACGACTGCGCACCGACCGTCGCCCCGCGCGCGACCGCCGCCACGGCGGTGTCCCATGGCTGACCCGCAGGTCCTGGTGCGCCGGTTCGTGCAGAGCGCCCGGTCGTTCCCGGACCGGGCCGCGGTGCACGGTGCCGACGGGACCCTCACCTTCGCCGAACTGGGCGAGCGCACGGCCCGGCTGGCCGGGGCGCTGCGCGCGCTCGGCATCGGCCGCGGCGACCGGGTGGGGGTGAGCGTGCCCAGGGGAACGGACTGGGTCGTGGCCCCCCTGGCCGTATGGCGGGCGGGCGCCGCCTACGTGCCGCTCGATCCGGCGTACCCCGACGACCGGCTCGCCTTCGTCGCCGCCGACGCCGGACTGCGCGCGGTGATCTCGGACACGGGCCGGCTCCCGTGGGCGGACGGCCTGCCGGTGCTGAGCCCCCACCAGCCCGGCCGGCCCGACGAGGAACCGGACGACGTCGTGGGCGACTCGCCCGCCCCGGCGTACGTCATCTACACCTCGGGGTCGACCGGACGCCCCAAGGGGGTGGAGGTCGCGCACGCGAGCGTCGCCGCACTGGTGGCGGGCCTGGAGGAGCGCGGCGTCTACCCGGCCGGGCACCGGGTGGTCGGATGGAACGCCAGCCTGTCCTTCGACGCGTCCGTGCAGCAGTGGGTCAGGGTCTGCCGGGGCGACACCCTGGTCGTCCTGACCGACGAGGACCGCACCGACCCCGGCCGGCTGGACGCGCTGCTCGACGAGCACGCCGTGACGGACCTCGACTCCACCCCGTCCCACTGGCAGCTGATCGGTCCGCGGCTGCGGCCCGGCCGGGCCCTGCGGCTGCTGCTCGGCGGCGAGCCGGTGCCCGAGCAGCTGTGGCGGTTGCTGGCCCGGGCGGAGCCGCTGGAGGCCTGGAACCTCTACGGTCCGACCGAATGCACCGTCGACGCCACCGCGACCCGCATCACCGGAGACGCCCCACGCCTCGGCGACGGCCTGGCCCACGTGCGCGCCCATGTGCTCGACGGCGCGCTCAGGCCCGCCACCAGGGGAGAGCTGTACCTGGCGGGTCCGGCCGTGGCCGTCGGGTACGTCGGGCGGCCGGGACTGACCGCCGAGCGGTTCGTCGCGGATCCCTTCGCCGCCGACGGCACCCGGATGTACCGCACCGGGGACGAGGTCCGGCGCCGGCCGGACGGCGCACTGGAGTTCCTCGGCCGCACCGACCGCCAGATCAAGATCCGCGGGTTCCGGGTGGAGCCCGGCGAGTTGGAGGACCGGCTGCGCGCACACCCCCACGTCACCGCCGCCGTCGCCGCGCTGCGCTCGGGCCCGGACGGGGACACCTTCCTCGCGGCCTACTACGTCCCGGCACCGGGAGGGACGGTGAGCGGCGACGACCTGCGCGCCCACTGTGCCGCCACGCTGCCCGGGCACCTCGTACCGTCCGCCCTCGTGTCGATGGACGCGCTGCCCCTGACTCCCAACGGCAAGGTGGACACCGCCGCGCTGCCCGCCGTCACGTCGGTGCCGAACACCGCCGCAGAGCCTCTGCGGACCGAGCTCGAACGGCTGATCGCCGACGTGTGGGCCGATGTGCTCGGCCGCGAAACCGTCCACGCGGACGAGAACTTCTTCGCCCTCGGCGGCCACTCGCTGGTGGCGTTGCGGGTGGTCTCCCGCCTCAAGCGGGACGCCGGGATCGTGCTGCGGACCAAGGACGTCTACCGGTTCCCCCGGCTGAGGGACCTGGCCCGCCACGCGGAGTCCGTCCGTGCGGGAGCGGCCTCGTGAGCGCCCCGGACACCACCGTGGTGCGCCTGAAGCACAGCCGTGACCCGGCCCGCACCCTGGTGTGCCTCGGCTTCTGCGGCGGCGGCACCGCGACCTACCACTCCTGGATCCCGGCGCTGCCGCACGACGTCGACCTGGTGGCGATCTGCTACCCGGGGCGTGAAGGGCGCTTCGCCGAGGAGTACGCGCAGACCTGGACCGAGCTCGCCGCGGACACCGCGCGGGGCGTCGCCTCGGTCGCGGCGCAGGGACCGTACGTCCTGTTCGGCCACAGCATGGGCGGCTGGATGGCCTTCGACGTCACCGCCCGGCTCGCGGCGGCGGGCGTCCCCGCGCCACAGGCGCTGGTCGTCTCCGCCTGCAACGCCCCGGACCGGGGGGTGACCGACCGGGACCGCTTCCTGGCCCAGGGGCAGCGCGACGACGAACTGCTCGACTGGATGCGCACCCACGGCCTGCTGCCCGATCACGTCCTCGATGAACCCGAACTCACTGAGATGGCAGTGGAGTTGATGCGTGCCGACCTGTGCGCCCGGGACACCTTCCGCTACGCCCCGGGGACCCGGATCGACGTGCCGCTCCAGGTGTTCTCCGGCGACCGGGACCCGGTGATCGGGGACGACGTCGCCTCCCGCTGGGCGGGCTTGACCAGCGGCGCGTTCCGCCACGACGTCCTGCCGGGAGGCCACTTCTACACGCCCGAGACCTGGCGCGACCTCCCGGCCCGGATCGCCTCGCTCACGTCCCCCGACACCGCCGCCCTCTGACGAACGGCCCAACCATGACCTTCTCTCCCGCATTCGGCATCAGCCATGTCGAGTTCCACGTCGCCGACGTCGACTCGGCCGCGGCCGAGCTGACCGAACGCTACGGCTTCCGCCCGGTGGCCCGCGCCTCCTCCGCGCAGGCGCAGTCCCTCGCACTGCGCCAGGGACGCATCGTCCTCGTCCTCACTCAGGCCCACTCGCCGCACCACCCGGGCGCCGGCTACGTCCTGGCCCACGGCGACGGCGTGGCCGACATCGCGCTGACCGTGGCCGACGTACCCGCCGTCTTCGACGAGGCGGTCTCCCGCGGAGCGGTGCCGCTCGCCGTGCCGCGCCGCCACCCCGACGGCCGGACCACGGCGGTGCTGGCCGGCTTCGGCGACGTGGTGCACACGCTCGTCGATCCCGGGCCCACCGCACTCCCGCCGGGCTTCACCGCGCTGCCGGACGCCGCGCAGGACCGCGGCGACGAACTCCTGGAGGAAATCGACCACTTCGCCGTCTGCCTGCCGTCCGGGGAACTGGAGCGCACGGTGGACTTCTACACGCGGGTGCTCGGCTTCCGCATGGTCTTCCAGGAGCTGATCAGGGTCGGCGCCCAGGCCATGGACTCCAAGGTGGTGCAGAGCGCCTCCGGCGAGGTCACCCTGACCCTGATAGAGCCCGACACGAGCGCCGAGCCCGGCCAGATCGACCGCTTCCTCACCGAACACGGCGGCGCCGGCGTCCAGCACCTGGCCTTCGCCTCCCGCGACATCGTCCGGGCCGTCGGCACGCTGCGCGAGCGCGGCGTCGAGTTCCTGAGCGTCCCCGACGCCTACTACACGATGCTCGCCGACCGCCTCGAACTGACCCGGCACAGCACCTCCGAGCTGCACGGGATCAGCGTCCTGGTCGACGAGGACCACGACGGCCAGCTGTTCCAGATCTTCACCCGCTCCACCCATCCGAGGCGCACGCTGTTCCACGAGGTGATCGAGCGCTTCGGCGCCCGTACCTTCGGCAACGGCAACATCAAGGCGCTGTACGAAGCCGTCGAGGCGGAGCGCCTGAGCGCCGGGGCGGTGCCGCGGTGAGCGCTCACGGCACGGGCCGCGACCCCGTACGGCTGGAGGAGTTCGCCGAACTCGCCCGCCGGACACTGCCCCGGGAGGTCTGGGACTTCATCGAGGGCGGCAGCGGCGAGGAACTGACCGTGGCCGCCAACCGCGCCGCACTGGACCGGATCGGGATCGTACCCCGGGTCCTCGTCGGCGGGACGGGGTGCGACACCGCGACCGAACTCCTCGACGCCCGCGCGGCCCTGCCGGTCGCCGTCGCACCGATGGCGTACCAGCGGCTGGTCCACCCCGAGGGCGAACTCGCCACCGCCCGCGCGGCCGCGGCCGCGGGCGTGCCGTTCACCGTGAGCACGCTGAGCAGCCAACCGATCGAGGCCGTCACCGCGCTGGGCGGCACCACCTGGTTCCAGCTCTACTGCCAGCAGGACCCGGCGGCCACGACCGAACTGGTCCGGCGCGCCGAGGAAGCCGGCTGCGCGGCGCTGATGGTCACGGTGGACGTGCCCTCGATGGGCCGGCGGCTGCGCGACCTGCGCAACGGCTTCGCGCTGCCCTCCGACGTGACGGCCGTCCACCTCGACCCGGCCGACACCCGCCGCGCCCGGGAGCGGCAGCCCGGTGTCTCGGCCGTGGCGCAACACACGGCCGACACCTTCGCCCGCTCCCTGGGCTGGGACGACCTCGCCCGGCTCCGCGGCGAGACGCGGCTGCCCCTGATCGTCAAGGGGATCCTCGACCCGGGCGACGCCGCCACCGCCGCCTCCGTCGGCGCCGACGCCATCGTCGTCTCCAACCACGGCGGCCGCCAACTGGACGGCGCGGTGGCCAGCGTGGACATGCTGCCCGCCGTACGCGAAGCCGTCCCCACCCGCTGCCACGTGCTGCTGGACAGCGGGATCCGCAGCGGCACCGACGTCCTCAAGGCCCTGGCACTCGGCGCGAGCGGCGTCCTGCTGGGCCGGCCCGTCCTGTGGGGCCTGGCCGCCGACGGCGAGCAGGGGGTGAGCCGGGTCCTGCGTCTGCTGCGCACCGAACTGCGCTTCGCCCTGGAGCTGTCCGGCTGCCACGGCCCGGCCGACGCGCCGTGGCTCTCGGTCCGGGGGGCGGCCCGATGACCGCACCCGCGGTACTGGACCGCGCGGATCTGCACGCCTCGCTCGCCGACCCCGCCCTGCTGTCGATGAACTTCCTCAACGAGGTGGCCGGGCGCTTCCCCGCGGCGGTCTCCTTCGCCCCCGGCCGGCCCACCGAGGACCTCTTCGACCCGGCCGATCTGCACCGCTACCTCGACACCTACCGCCGCCATCTGGCCGAGCACAAGGGCTACGACGAGGCCCGGGTACGGCGCGAGCTGTTCCAGTACGGCCGCACCAAGGGAATCATCCACGAACTCATCGCCCGGCAGCTCGAACGGGACGAGGGCATCACCGTGGACCCGGAGGCCATCGTGGTCACCGTGGGCGCCCAGGAGGCCCTGTGGCTGGTGCTGCGCGCCCTGCGCGCGACCGAACGTGACGTCGTGCTCGCGGTGGACCCCACCTACGTCGGCCTGACCGGCGCCGCCCGCCTGGTGGACCTGCCCGTGCGGTCGGTCCACGAAGGCCCCCGGGGTGTCCGCCCCGAGGACGTGCTGGAGCGGATCCGGGAGGTCCGCGCGGCGGGGGAGCGGCCCCGGGCGCTGTACCTGGTGCCCGACTTCTCCAACCCCAGCGGCCACTCCATGGACGTGCGGACCCGTCACCGGCTGCTGGAGATCGCCGCCCAGGAGGACATCCTCCTCCTGGAGGACAACCCCTACGGCTACTTCCGGGCAGCCGACAGCGGCAGGCCCCCGACGCTGAAGGCGCTCGACACCGGGCAGCGCGTGGTCTACCTCGGGTCGCTGGCGAAGACCTGCTTCCCCGGCGCCCGGGTGGGATTCGCCGTGGCGGACCAGCGCGTCGTGGGCCCGGAGGAGACCCTGCTCGCCGACGAGCTGTCGCGGGCCAAGAGCATGGTCACCGTCAACACCTCACCGGTGAGCCAGGCCCTGGTGGGAGGCATGCTGCTGGAACACGGCGGCAGCCTGCTGCACGCCAACCGGCGCCAGATCGGCATCTACCGACGCAACCTCGGCTGTCTCCTCCAGGGCCTGCACCGACGCTTCGCCGAACTGCCCGGGGTGCGCTGGAACACCCCCGCGGGCGGCTTCTTCGTGGTGCTCACCGTGCCGTTCCCCGTCACCGACGAACTGCTCGAACACGCCGCCGTACGGCACGGCGTGCTCTTCACCCCGATGCGCCACTTCAGCGACAACGACCACACCTGCCGCCAACTACGGCTCTCCTGCAGCTCCTTGACCCCCGACCAGATCGAGACGGGGCTGGACCGGCTGGCCGCCCTGATCGCCGAGTGCACCTCGACGCCCGATGCCTGACCCCGCGACGGACACGACCCGAGAAGGGACTTCCATGTACACCGAAGCGAGCGGTTCACGGCGGTCGCTCATCCACCCCCTGCTCGCCGCCGTCCGCCGCCACCACGCCTCGGTGGCGGTCGTCGACCGCGGCGTCCAGCACACCTACGCCGAACTCGACCAGCTGTCCGCCGAGATCGCCGGCGGCCTCGCCGCCCGCGGCCTGGGACCGGGCAACATCGTCGCCGTCCACGGCCACCGGTCCTGGACGCGCTGCGCCGCCGTGCTCGGCGCCTGGCGGGCCGGGGCCGGCGTGGTCTGCGTCGACCCCGGCATGCCCGCGCCCCGGGCCGCGAAGATCACCCGGTTCAGTGACCTCGTGCTGCGCGCCGACGACGCCGGGCCGACCGGCCCGGACGGCAGCGAGCACACCGTCGACGAGGTGCGCGGCAACCCGCTGGAGGTACCCCGCGAAGGACCGGTCGGCTACGTCATCCCCACCTCGGGATCCACCGGCGAGCCCAAGTCGGTGGCCGTGCCGCCGGGAGTCCTGGCCGCCCTCGGCGACTGGCACGTCCGGCACTGGTCCCACGACCGCCCGCCGCACACCCTGCAAGCGGCGTCCATCGGCTTCGACGTGGGCTACGAGGAACTCGTCGCCACCTGGCTCGCCGGAGCCCGGCTGGTCGTCGTGGACGACCACCAGCGCCAGGACCCCTTCACGCTGATGGACGTGATCCGCGAGCACCGGGTGGCCCGGCTCTTCCTGCCGGTGGTCGGCCTGCACGCGCTGGCCACGGCCGCCGTGTTCGAACCGGACGCGATGCCCGACCTGCGGGAGATCGCCGTGGCGGGCGAGCGCCTGGTCGTCAACGCCGAGGTGCGCAGCTTCTGCGCGTCGGGCGGCATCACCCTGATCAACGAGTACGGGCCCAGCGAGACCCACGTCGTCACCCAGCACCGGCTGACGCCCGACCGGGCCGCCGACTGGCCCGACCACCCGCCGATCGGACGCGCGGTCGCCGGAGCGGAACTGCTCCGCCACGCGGACGGCGCGCTGCGGCCCTTCGCCCCGGGCGAGGAAGCCGAACTGGTGGTCGCCGGCGACAGCGTCGGCCTCGGCTACCTCGGCGACCAGGAGCTCACCGACGCCAGGTTCCGCACCCTGCCGCACGACGACGGCACGGCGCGCCGCTGCTACGCCACCGGCGACCTGGTCCGCTTCGACGGCACCGACTTCCACTTCGTGGCACGGGTCGACGACCAGCTCAAGGTGAACGGCTACCGCGTCGAGCCCGGCGAGGTCGAAGCGGTCCTCAACGCGCTGCCGGGCGTGCGCCGGGCCGTGGTGGTGGCCGTGGAGGTCGCCGGCTCCCGCCGGCTCGGCGCCGCCTACACCCCGACGGCAACCGACGGCACGCAGCCCGAACTGCTCGCCGAACACTGCGCCGCGCACCTGCCCGCGTACATGGTGCCCAAACACTTCCACGCGCTGGAGGAACTGCCGGTGACCGCGAACGGAAAGGTCGACCGGGCACGGCTGCGCACGCTGTTCGGCACGGTCCGCACCGCCTGAGAAGCCCGCGACAGAACGAGAACGAGCGAGAACAAGGCAGACAACGATGGAGAACGACGTGACAACGCCGGAGCAGATCCTGTGCGGCGTAATGGCGGACCTGTTCGCGATACCGCAGGTCCGACCGCAGGACGGCTTCGTCCGACTGGGCGGCGACAGCATCATCGCCGTCCAGGTCGTCGGTGCCGCCCGCCGGGCCGGACTGGCCGTCACCGTCCGCGACGTGCTGACCCAGCCGGACGTGGCGGCCCTGGCCGCCACCGCCCGACCGCTGGCGCCCGCCCGCCGGGCCGGCGAGGACGACGGCGTCGGACCGATCCGGCCGACGCCGATCATGCACTGGCTGCGCGAGCGCGGCGGACCGGCCGACAGCTACTACCAGTTCCTGGTGGTGCGCACCCCGGCGGAACTGACCGAGGAGGCCGCGCACACGGTGCTGCAGGCGGTCCTCGACCGGCACGACATGCTCCGGCTGCACATGGTCGACGGAGTGCCGCACACCCGGGCGGCCGGCACCGTCAGGGCCGAGGACCGTCTCCTCCGGGTCCGAACGGACGGCGCGGAAACCGCCCGCGAGGTCGAACGGGAGGTGCACGCGGCCCGGGACCGCCTGTCGACCGAGGACGGCGTGCTCGTCCGGGCCGTCTGGTTCGACGCGGGCCCGGCCCGGCCCGGCCGCCTCGCCCTCGTCGTCAACCACCTGGTCGTCGACGGAATCTCCTGGCGGGTGCTGACCGGCGACCTGGCGCAGGCATGGGCGGCGGTCACGGCCGGCCGCGCGCCACGCCTCGACCCCGTGCCCACCTCCTTCCGCCGCTGGTCCGAACTGCTCGCGGCGGAAGCCGCCGACGACCGGAGCACCGCCGAACTCCCGTACTGGAACGACGTGCTGCGCCCGGGAGCCGACACCATGGGCCGCCGCCCCCTCGACCCGGCCCGCGACCACGAGGACCTGGCCGCGCACCTCGCCCTGAGCCTTCCCGCCGCCACGGTCGGCCCACTGCTGACGTCGGTGCCCGACCGGCTCGGCGCGGACACCAACGAGCTGCTGCTGACCGGCCTGGCACTCGCCCTGGCCCGCTGGCCCGCCTGCGGGCCGAACATCCTGGTGGACCTGGAGGGACACGGCCGTGAGGAGATCACCGCCGAGGCCGATCTCTCCCGCACGGTCGGCTGGTTCACCACCATCTTCCCCACCCGCTTCGAGCTGGACGGACTGGACGCACCCGACGCCGCGCACGGCGGCCCCACCGTCGCCCTGGCCCTGCGGCGGGTGAAGGAACAGCTGCGCGCGATCCCCCGCAAGGGGCTCGGCTACGGCCTGCTGCGCCATCTCGACCCGCACGCCCGCGAGGTGCTGGCCGCCACGGACCCGGCGCAGCTCGGCTTCAACTACCTCGGCCGTCTCGGCGGGGCGGGCGGCGCCGACTGGCAGCTGCTGCCCGAGTACGGTGCCCGGCTGGACGCGCCCGGCCCCGGCATGCCCATGGCGCACGCCGTCGAGGTCAACGCGTTCGTCCTCGACTCGGCGGACGGGCCCGTCCTGCACGCCGACTGGGCCTGGGTGCCGGGCGTGCTCGACGAGCCGCAGGTGCGCGCCCTCGCCGAGTCCTGGTTCCGGATGCTCACCGCCCTCGTCGCGTACGCCGCCCGTCCGGACGCCGGCGCCGTGGTCGCCGCCGATCTCACGCTCTCCACGATCGACCAGGACGAGCTGGACGATCTCGCAGCCGCCCTCGACGTCCTCTGACGCACTCCAGAAAGCGAATCCAGTTCATGAACACCAGCCAGCCGGCGATCGAGGACGTCCTGCCGCTCTCCCCGCTGCAGGAGGGCATGCTCTTCCACTCCGGATACGACCCGGAGTCGAAGCACCTCTACATCGCGCAGTTCACGGTCGACCTGGACGGCGCGCTCGACCCGGCCCGACTCAAGGAGGCCGCCGACGCCCTGCTGCGCCGCCACGCCAACCTCCGGGTCGTCTTCACGCACCGCAGGAACGGCGACCCCGTCCAGGTGGTCCGCCGCGACATGCCGCTGGCCTGGCAGGAGCACGACCTCGGCGGCCTGGACGCGCCGGCCGCCGAGGCCCGCGCGGCCGAACTGACCGAGCAGGACTGGGCCCTGGGCGTGGACAGCCGCCGCCCGCCGCTGCTGCGCTTCACCCTCGTCAGGCTCGGCGCCACACGGCACCGGCTCCTGGTGACCGCCCATCACCTGCTCCTGGACGGCTGGTCGTTCGGACTGCTCTTCCGTGAACTGTTCACCCTCTACGGGAACGGCGAACTGCCGCCCGTCCGGCCGTACCGCACCTACCTGACCCACCTGGCGCAGCGCGACCGCCCGGCGGCCGAGCAGGCCTGGCGCACCGCACTGGCCGGTCTCGACCAGCCCACCCGGTTCGCTCCGGGCGGCCAGGTGTCGCCCGGGGCCACCCCCGAGGACGTGGTCCTGCAGATGAGCGAGCAGCAGACGGCGGCCCTGACCGCCCGGGCCCGGGAGTGCGGCCTGCTGCTCACCAGCGTGATCCAGGGCGCCTGGGCCGTCCTGCTCGCGCGCGGCACCGGCCACGACGACGTCGTGTTCGGCTGCACCGTCAGCGGCCGGCCCGCGGAACTGGCCGGGGCCGACCAGATGATCGGCATGCTCATCAACACCGTGCCGGTCCGTGCCCGGATCGACGGCTCCGCCCCGCTGCGCGAGACGTGCCGGGCGCTGCAGCGCCAGCGCGCCGACCTGGCCGACCACGACCACCTCGGACTGACCGAGCTCCAGCGCCTGGCCGGCTCCCCGGCCGCCCTCTTCGACACGAACCTGGTCTTCGAGAACTTCCCGATGAGCGACTACGCGCTCGACCTGCCGGGCGTCGGTCTGGACGCGCGGATCCGGTTCCGGGACACCACGCACTTCCCGCTCACCCTGGTGGTGGAGCCGGGCGCCTCACTCGGGCTCAGGCTCAGCCACCACCCCGAACTGCTCGACCGGGAGCGGACGGCGGAACTCGGCGCCCGGCTGGTGCGGCTGCTGGAGCGGTGGGCGGCCGACCCCGACGCCCCAGTCAGCGCCCTCGACGCCCTCACCGCCCAGGAGCGCGACCGCGTCCTCGTGGACTGGAACGACACCGCCGCCGAATTCCCCGCCCAAGCCCTGCCCGAACTGATCGAGGCCCAGGTCGCCCGCACCCCCGAGGCCACCGCCGTCGTCTTCGAGGGGCAGCACCTGAGCTACCGCACGCTGGACGAGCGCGCCGGCCGCCTGGCGTCCGTGCTGACCGCCCGCGGCATCGGGCCCGAGAGCCTGGTCGCGGTCGCGCTGCCGCGCTCCCTGGACCTGATCGTCGCCCTGTGCGCCGTGCTCAAGGCCGGCGCCGCGTACCTGCCCGTCGACCTCGGCCAGCCCGCGGCCCGCAACCTCGGCATCATGGCGGACGCCGCTCCGGCACTGCTGCTGAGTGCCGGCTGGCAGGCGCCGGGGACGCCGACCCTGCGACTGGACGCCCCGCTCCCCGAGGCCGAGGCCGCCCCCCGGCCCGCCCTCGACCCCCGCCACCCCGCCTACGCCATCTTCACCTCGGGCTCCACCGGCCGCCCCAAGGGCGCCCTCGTCCCCCACGAGGCCATCGTCAACCGGCTGGAGTGGATGCAGCGCACCTACCGGCTCGGTCCCGACGACCGCGTGCTGCAGAAGACGCCGTGCGGCTTCGACGTGTCGGTGTGGGAGTTCTTCTGGCCGCTGCTGACCGGCGCCACCCTGGTGGTGGCCCGGCCCGACGGCCACCAGGACCCGTCGTACCTGGCCGAGCTGATCGAACGCGAGTCCGTCACCACCGCGCACTTCGTGCCGTCCATGCTGGACGCGTTCCTGAGCGGGCCGGACGCGTCGCGGGCCCGCTCGCTGCGCCGGGTGATCAGCAGCGGCGAAGCGCTCTCCCCCCACACCCAGGAGACGTTCTTCCGCACCCTCCCGGACACCGAGCTCCACAACCTCTACGGCCCGACCGAGGCCGCCGTCGACGTCACCCTCTGGGCCTGCCGGCCCGGCCCCGGCCCCGTCCCGATCGGACGCCCCGCCGCCAACACCCGCGCGTACGTGCTCGACGGCCGGCTCGAACCGACGGCGCCCGGCACGGCCGGTGAGCTCTACCTGGCCGGCGTCCAGCTGGCACGCGGCTACCTCGGCCGACCCGGCCTGACCGCCGAGCGGTTCGTGGCCTGCCCCTTCGCGCCGGGCGAGCGCATGTACCGCACCGGTGACCTGGTGCGCTGGCGCCCGGACGGCGTCCTGGAATACCTGGGACGCACCGACGACCAGGTGAAGATCCGCGGCTTCCGGATCGAGCTCGGCGAGGTGCAGAACGCCGCCGCGGGCTGTGACGGCGTCGCCCACGCGGCCGTCGTCGTCCGCGAGGACCGGCCGGGCGATCCGCGGCTGGTCGCCTACGTGGTGCCCGCCACGGGCGCCGACCCGACGCCCGCCGCGCTGCGCCGCGCCCTGGCCGCCGCGCTGCCGGAGCACATGGTGCCGGCGGTGGTCCTCCTCGACGCCCTGCCGGTGACGCCGAACGGGAAGCTCGACCGGCGGGCCCTGCCCGCACCCGGCCACCGCGCGGGCGGCCGCACCGGGCGCACCGCCCACGAGGAGGTCCTGGCGGGCCTGTTCGCCGCGGTGCTGGGCCTGCCCGAAGTCGGCGTGGACGACGACTTCTTCGACCTGGGCGGCCACTCCCTGCTGGCCATGCGCCTGGTGACCCAGGTGCGCGGCGCCCTCGGCGTGGAACTGGGGGTCCGCGAGGTCTTCAACACCCCCACGGTCGCGGGCCTCGCCGCCCGCCTCGACGGCGCGGGCGACGCCCGCCCGGCGCTGCGGACCGCGCAGCGCCCCGCCCGGCTGCCGCTGTCCGCCGCCCAGCGGCGGCTGTGGTTCCTCGACCGCCTCGACGGGCCGAACCCCGCCTACCACAGCGCGGTGGCCGCCCGGCTCAGCGGCCCGGTCGACGTGCCCGCGCTGCGCGCGGCGCTGGTCGACCTCGCCGAACGGCACGAGATCCTGCGCACCGTCTACCCGGAGGTGGGCGGCGAGCCGTGCCAGCGCGTGCTGCCCGCGGCCCCGTTGGAGCTGGAGGTCCTCGACGCCGCCCGGGCCGACGTCGCCGAGGTCGCGGGCCGTGCCTTCGACCTGGCCGCGGCCGCCCCGGTCCGCGCCGCCCTGCTGACGGCCGGGCCCGACGAGCACACCCTGGTCCTGGCGCTCCACCACATCGCCACCGACGGCGAGTCCTGGGGGCCGCTGCTCGGCGACCTCGCGGCGGCGTACGCGACCCGGCGGGAGGGCCGGGAGCCGGACCGCGCACCGCTGCCGGTGCAGTACGCCGACTACACGCTCTGGCAGCGGGACCTGCTGGAGGGCGTGGGGGAGGAGCAGCTCGCCTACTGGCGCGAGGCGCTGTCCGGGCTGCCCGAGGAGCTGGCACTGCCCGCCGACCGCCCCCGCCCGGCGGTGGCCGGCCCGGCGGGCGACGCGGTCGCCTTCGACCTGGACGCCGCGCTCACCGGCGAGCTCGAAGCGCTGGCACGGGAACACGGCTGCACCCTGTTCATGGTGCTCCAGGCGGCGCTCGCGGTGCTGCTGTCCCGCCTCGGCGCGGGCACGGACATCCCGGTCGGGACGGTGGCCGCGGGCCGCTCGGACGAGGCGCTGGACGACCTGGTCGGCTTCTTCGTCAACACCCTGGTCCTGCGCACCGACGTCTCGGGCGACCCCGCCTTCGGCGAGCTGCTGCACCGGGTACGGGAGACCGACCTGGCCGCGTTCGCCCACCAGGACGTGCCCTTCGAACAGGTCGTCGAGGCGGTCAACCCGCGCCGCTCGCTGGCCCGTCACCCTCTCTTCCAGGTGGCGCTGACCCTGCGGCGCGCGGCGTCCACGGCCGCCCTGGAGCTGGCCGGTCTCACCGCCGACACCGCGGAAGTCGACGTCACCGAGGCCGAGTTCGACCTCGCGTTCCAGTTCACCGAGGAGAGCGGCCCGGCGGGCGGGCTGCGCGCCGTGGCCAAGTACCGCACCGAGCTCTTCGACCGCGACACCGTCCGCACACTCGGCGCACGACTGCGCACGGTCCTGGAGTCGGCGGCTTCGCGGCCGCGCGCACGGGTGTCGGAGCTGGAGCTGCTGCTGCCCGGGGAGCACACCCGGCTGGTCGGGGAGCGGCCGGCCGCCGCCCCGTCGCGCCCGGACACCCCCGGGGGAGTCCACCTGGCGTTCACCCGCCAGGCGGCCCGCACCCCTGATGCCGTCGCGCTCAAGGCCGGACCGGTCGAGCTGACGTACCGCGAGCTCGACGAGCGCGCGAACCGGCTCGCGCACCGGCTGACCCGGATCGGGGTCGGCACCGAGACCCCGGTCGGCGTGCTGATGGGGCGTTCCCCCGACGTGGTCGTGGCAATGCTGGCCGTCCTCAAGGCCGGCGGCGCGTACGTGCCGCTGCACACCGGCCACCCCGCCACGCGCATCCAGCGGATCCTCGACGACGCCGGCTGCCCGGTCCTGCTGGTGGACGAGCGGTTCCACCGGCTGGGACTCGGCTGCGGGCAGACCGTCCTCGTGAGCGGAGCCGAAGCCGACGACCCGGCCGCGACCGGCGACAGCGACCCCGCCGCCCCGCCGGCGCGGTGCCGGCCCGACCAGCTGGCCTACCTCATGCACACCTCGGGCTCCACCGGCGAGCCCAAGGGCGTCGCCGTCACCCACCGGGACGTCCTGGACCTGGTGGCGGACCGCGGCTGGCACACCGGCGGACCCCAGCGCGTGCTGTTCCACGCCCCGCACGCCTTCGACATCGCCGACTACGAGCTGTGGGTGGCCCTCCTGTCCGGCTGGCAGGTGGTCGTCGCCCCCGAGGGCGACCTCACCGTCGCCGCACTCGGTGCACTCATCCGCGACGAGCGGATCACGGCCGTCCACCTCACCGCCGGACTGTTCCGGGTGGTCGCCGAGGAGCACCCCGGCATCCTGGCCACCGTGCGCGAGGTGCTGACCGGCGGCGACGTGGTCAGTCCCGCCGCGGTACGGGCGGTGCAGGCCGCCTGCCCGGCCACGGCCATCCGCCACCTGTACGGCCCGACCGAGGTGACCCTCTGCGCGACCTCCCACCTCGTCACCGGCCACGCCGACGGCCCGGTGCCGATCGGCCGGCCGCTGGACGACACCCGCGTCTACGTGCTCGACGACCGGCTGCGCCCAGTGCCGGCCGGCACCCCCGGCGAGCTGTACGTCGCCGGTGCCGGAGTGGCGCGCGGCTACCACCGGCGGCCGGCGACGACCGCACAGCGCTTCGTCGCCGACCCCTTCGGCGCGCCCGGGACCCGGATGTACCGCACCGGCGACCTGGCCCGCCTGCGGACGGACGGCCTGCTGGAATTCCTCGGCCGGGCCGACGAGCAGGTGAAGGTCCGCGGCTTCCGGGTCGAGCCGGGCGAGGTCGAGGCCGCGCTCGCCGCCTGCCCGGGCGTACGCCAGGCCGTGGTCACCGCCAGGGCGGCCGGGGACGGCGAGAAGCGGCTCGTCGGCTACGTGGTCGGCGCACTCTCCCGATCCGACGTACGCGCCCGGCTCGCCGGCCTGCTGCCGGACTACATGATCCCCGCGCACATCGTCGTCCTGGACGACCTGCCGCTGACCGCCAACGGCAAGGTGGACTACCGGGCCCTGCCCGAACCCGCGCCGTCCACCGCAGGCGGCCGCCCGCCGCGCACCCCCCGGGAGGAGATCCTGGCGGGTCTCTTCGCCGAGCTCCTGGACCTCGACACCGTCGCCGCCGACGCCGGCTTCTTCGACCTGGGCGGCCACTCCCTGCTCGCGACCCGGCTGGTCAGCCGCGTCCGCACGGCCCTGGGCGTCGAACTGTCGCTGCGGGACGTCTTCCGGGCGCAGACCGTCGCCGCGCTGGCCGAGCTGGCGGGCCGCGCCGGGCAGGCCCGGCCGCCACTGCGCCGGACACCGTGCGCGCAGGAGCCCCCGCTGTCCTTCGCCCAGCACCGGCTGTGGTTCGCCCAGCAGGCGCAGGAGCAGTCCGCGGACCACAACGTCCCCTTCGCCTACCGGCTGCACGGCCCGCTGGACGTGGCCGCCCTGACCGCGGCACTCGGCGATCTGACCGCCCGCCACGACGTGCTGCGGACCCTGTTCGACGAGATCGACGGGGAACCCCGGATCCGGCTGCGCACCGCGGCAGAGGCATCGGTGACGCTGCGGTGCGAGCGCCTCACCGAGGCCGACCTGCCCAGGGCCGTACGCGAGGCGGTGGGCCACCACTTCGACCTCGCGCAGGACCTGCCCCTGCACGCCCGGCTGTTCGACCTGGGCGGCGACGCATGGGTGCTGGTGCTGGTGGTGCACCACATCGCCACCGACGGCTGGTCCTGGGCGCCCCTGCTGGGCGACCTGGCGACCGCCTACGCGGCCCGGCGGGAAGGCCGCGCGCCCGACTTCGAGCCGCTCCCGGCGCAGTACAGCGACTACACCCTGTGGCAACGCGAGCTGCTCGGGGACGAGCACGACCCGAACAGCCTGATCGGCCGCCAACTGACCTTCTGGAGGAAGGAACTGGCCGACGCCCCGGCCGAACTGGCGCTGCCCCACGACCGGCCCCGGCCGGCCGTGGCGAGCTTCGCGGGCGGCTCCGTCCCGGTGGAGCTCGACGCGGACCTCCACGCCCGTCTGCTGGAGCTGGCCCGGCAGCACGGCTGCACCCTGTTCATGGTGCTCCAGGCCGGCCTCGCGGTGCTGCTGTCGCGTCTCGGCGCGGGCACCGACATCCCCATCGGCACCGTGGTCGCGGGCCGCTCGGACGAAGCACTCGACGACCTCGTCGGCTTCTTCGTCAACACCCTCGTGCTGCGCACCGACGTCTCCGGCGATCCCACGTTCACCGACCTCCTGCACCGGGTGCGCGAGACCGACCTCGCCGCGTACGAGCACCAGGACGTGCCCTTCGAACGGGTCGTGGTCGACGTCAACCCCGAACGGTCCCTGGCCCGCCACCCCCTCTTTCAGGTGCTGCTCCAGGTGCAGAACGAACCCCCGGCCCTGCCCCGCCTGGCGGGCCTCGACGCACAGGCGCACCCCGTCGAGTGGCAGGTGTCGAAGTTCGACCTGGGCGTCGATCTCGGCGAACAGCGCGCGGCGGACGGCAGCCCGCTCGGCCTCGTGGGCGAACTCACCTACGCCACCGAACTGTTCGACCACCGGACCGCCGAGCGGATGGCGCAGGACCTGGTCGCCGTGCTGCGGCACTTCGCGGCCGGCCCCGAGCAGCCGGTGGGCGCGCTCGCGCGACTGCCGCACCCCGCCCAGGACCGAGCGTCCGAGAACGCGGCCGCAGCGGACACCGGCGACGGGACCGAGCAGCGGGTCCGCGAGCTGTACGCGCAGGTGCTCGGCAAGGAGTCGGTCGGCCCCGACGACAACTTCTTCGCCCTCGGCGGCCACTCGCTGCTGGTGACCCGCCTCATCAGCCGGATCCGGGCGGAGCTGGGCCGCGAGCTGAAGATCCGCGACCTGTTCCAGAACCCCACACCGGCCATGACCGCCGCCCGGCTGGACGACGCGCCCCGGGCACGCCCCGCGCTGCGCCCCGCGAAGTCCTGAACCCGCCCGTCGCACACCCGCACGTCCCAGGAGGTCCTGTGTTTCCCGTTTCGTTCGCCCAGCGGCGGCTGTGGTTCCTCAACCAGATGGGCGAGACCGGCTCGGCGTACAACTGCCCGCTGGCCACCCGGCTGCACGGCCCGCTCGACCCGGCCGCCCTCGACGCGGCGCTCGGCGATCTCACCGCCCGGCACGACGTGCTGAGGACCGTGTTCCCCGAGGTCGACGGAGAACCCGTACAGCAGGTGTCGGACCGTCTCCCGCACCTGCGGGTCACCCGGACGACGGAGACGAACCTCGCGACCGCCCTCGCCGAGGAGGCCGGGCACGTCTTCGACCTCACCACCGAACTCCCGCTCCGGGCAGAGCTGTTCGAGCTGGGCGCCGACCAGTGGGTGCTGCTGCTGGTCGTGCACCACATCGCGACGGACGGCTGGTCGTGGGGGCCGCTGCTCGGCGACCTGGCCGCCGCCTACGGGGCCCGGCGCGAGGGCCGGAAGCCCGACTTCGAGCCGCTGCCGGTGCAGTACACCGACTACACGCTCTGGCAACGGCAGGTCCTGGGGGAGGGCGACGACCCCGACAGCCTGATCACCCGCCAACTCGACTTCTGGAAGAAGGAGCTGGCAGGATCCCCCGCGGAACTCGCCCTGCCCCACGACCGGCCCCGGCCGGCCGTGGCGAGCTTCGCGGGCGGCTCCTTCCCCGTCGCCCTGCCCGCCGACCTGCACGCACGGCTGCTCGACCTGGCCCGGGAACACGGCTGCACCTTGTTCATGGTGCTCCAGGCCGGCCTTGCCGTCCTCCTGTCGCGCCTCGGCGCGGGCACCGACATCCCCGTCGGCACGGTCGTCGCGGGCCGCTCGGACGAAGCACTCGACGACCTCGTCGGCTTCTTCGTCAACACCCTGGTCCTGCGTACCGACATATCCGGCGATCCCACGTTCACCGACCTCCTCCACCGCGTACGCGAGGCCGACCTCGCCGCCTACGAGAACCAGGACGTCCCCTTCGAGCGGGTCGTCGAGGCGCTCAACCCCGAGCGCTCCCTGGCCCGCCACCCCCTCTTCCAGGTGATGATGACGCTGGAGAGCGGACAAGGCCCGGCGTTCACCCTGCCCGGCACGCACGGCGTCGAGCAACCGGTCGGCTGGGACATCGCCAAGTTCGACCTGACGGTGGACTTCCACGAGCAGGCGGGCAGCGACGGCACCCCGGCCGGGGTCACCGGAGCACTGGAGTACGCGACGGACCTCTTCGACCGCGAGACGGCCGCGGACCTGGCGGCCGGGATCGCCCGCGTACTGGAGCGCCTGGCCGCCGACCCCGGCGTGCCGCTCTCCCACGTCGACCTCCTCTCCGCCGAACAGCGCGAGCAGGTCCTGACCCACTGGAACGACACCGCGGCCCCCGTCCCGCCGCAGACCCTCCCGGAGCTGTTCGAGGCGCAGGCCGCCCGCACCCCCGACGCGACCGCCCTGGTCTTCCAGGACACGGCCCTGAGCTTCGCCGAACTCGACGCACGCGCCAACAACCTGGCGCACCGCCTCGCCGACCACGGGGTCGGCCCCGAGCACCTCGTCGCCCTGGCCCTGCCCCGCTCCGCCGCCTCGGTGATCGCACTCCTCGCCGTGCTCAAGGCCGGCGCCGCGTTCGTCCCGGTCGACACCGACTACCCGCCCGAGCGCATCGCCCGCCTGCTGCGCACCACGACCACCGTCGTCACGGACCTCGCCACCACGGCGACCCTCCCCGACACCGGCGCCGTCCACGTCCTCGCCGACGCCCCCGGCCACTTCCCGGACACACCCCTCGGCCGCCGGATCCACCCCCACAGCGCCGCCTACGTCATCCACACCTCCGGATCCACCGGTGAACCCAAGGGCGTGGTGATCGACCACGCCGGGCTGCGCAACCTGTACGCCTTCCACCGAGCCGGCGTCATCTCCCGCGCCCAGGAGATCGGCGACGGCCGCAGGATGCGCATGGCACTCACCGCCGCGCTCTCCTTCGACACCTCCTGGGAGGGCCTGCTCTGGATGGTCGCGGGCCACGAACTCCACCTGATCGACGACGACACCCGCCGCGACGCCGCCGCCCTGGTCCGGCACATCGCCCGCTCGGGCATCGACGCCCTCGACGTCACCCCGACCTACGCCGAGCAACTGGTCGAGGAGGGACTGCTGGACGACCCCGCGCACCGCCCCCAGGTGCTGCTGCTGGGCGGTGAAGCGGCGGGCGCGGCCCTGTGGACCCGGGTCCGCGAGGCCGACGGGATGCTGTGCCACAACCTCTACGGCCCCACCGAGTGCAGCGTCGACACCCTGTGGTGGGACGCGGCCCACAGCGAGCAGCCGCTGGTGGGACGCCCGATCGCCAACACCCGCGCCTACGTGCTCGACGACCGGCTGCGCCCCGTCGCCCCCGGCGTACCCGGCGAGCTGTACCTGGCCGGCCCGAGCCTGGCCCGCGGCTACCTCAACCGACCCTCGCTCACCGCGCAACGCTTCGTCGCCTGCCCCTTCGAGGCCGGCGGCCGCATGTACCGCACGGGTGACCTGGTCCGCTGGGACCGCGAGGGCCGCCTCGAATACCTGGGACGCGCGGACGACCAGGTCAAGATCCGGGGCTTCCGGATCGAACCCGGCGAGGTGGAGGCCGCGCTGCGCGGCTGCCCCGAGGTGGCCCAGGCCGCGGTGATCGCCCGGGACACCGGCCCCGGCGGCAAACGCCTGGTGGCGTACGTGACCGCGGCCGCGGGCCGCACCGTGGGGGCCGGCGCCCTGCGCAAGCGGCTCGCCGCCGGCCTGCCCGACCACCTCGTCCCCTCGGCCATCGTGGCCCTGGAGACGCTCCCGATGAACCGCAACGGGAAGCTGGACCGCGCCGCGCTGCCCGCACCGGACTTCACCGCGCAGATCTCCTCGCGGGCGCCGCGCGGCCCCCGCGAGGAGATCCTGGCGGAACTCTTCGCGCAGGTGCTCGGCCTGTCCGCCATCGGCGCCGACGACGGCTTCTTCGACCTCGGCGGACACTCCCTGCTGGCCACCCGCCTGCTCTCCCGCATCCGTGCGACCCTCGGCGGCGACCTCGGCATCCGGGACCTCTTCCAGCACCCCACCGTGGCCGGGCTCGCCGCCCGCCTCGGCGACCTCGACGGCCCGGGCCACGCCCGCCCGGTCCTGACCCCGGCCCCGGACCGCCCGGACACCCTGCCCCTGTCGCCCGCCCAGCGCCGCCTGTGGTTCCTGAGCCGCGCGGGCCAGGGCACCGGCTACCACTGCCCGTTCGCCCTGCGGCTGCGCGGCCGGCTGGACACCGACGCGCTGTCCCGGGCCCTCGCCGACGTCATCGCCCGCCACGAAGGACTGCGGACGGTGTTCCCGGAGCAGGACGGCGAGCCCTACCAGCAGGTACTGCCGGCCGACGTCGCGGTGCCCCTCGACGTCGTGCCGTGCGGCCCCGAAGGCACCGCCGGGGCCCTCGACGCCCTGGTGGCCCGTCCCTTCGACCTGGCCGGGCGCCCGCCCGTGCGCGCGGCGCTCCTGGCCGTCGGCGCGGACGAGTGGGTGCTGGTGCTGGTGGTCCACCACATCGCACTCGACGGCTGGTCCTGGGGGCCCCTCTTCCGCGACGTGGCCGACGCCTACCGGTCCCGGACCGAGGGACACGGCCCCGACTGGTCGCCGCTTCCGGTGCAGTACGCGGACTACACCCTGTGGCAGCGGCGGGTCCTGGGGGAGGAGGACGACCCGAAGAGCCTGATCTCACGTCAGCTGGCCTTCTGGCGACAGGAGTTGGCCGCATCGCCGGCGGAACTCGCCCTGCCCTGCGACCGGCCCCGCCCGGCGACGGCGACCTTCGCGGGCGGCTCGGTGCCGGTGGAACTCGACGCCGACCTCCACGCCCGCCTGCTGGGCCTGGCCCGGGACCACGGCTGCACCCTGTTCATGGTGCTCCAGGCGGGTCTGGCCGTCCTCCTGTCGCGCCTCGGCGCGGGCACCGACATCCCCGTCGGCACGGTTGTCGCGGGCCGCTCGGACGAGGCACTGGACGACCTGGTCGGCTTCTTCGTCAACACCCTGGTCCTGCGCACCGACGTCTCCGGCGATCCCGCGTTCGGCGAACTCCTGCACCGCGTACGCGAGGCCGACCTCGCCGCGTACGAGAACCAGGACGTCCCCTTCGAGCGGGTCGTCGAGGCGCTCAACCCCGAACGCTCCCTCGCCCGCCACCCCCTCTTCCAGGTCCTGCTCCAGGTGCAGGACGGCGCCGACGCCGCGCTCGAACTCGCCGGACTCGACGTCCGCAGTGAGCCCTTCCGCTTCGACGTCGCGCAGTTCGACCTGACCGTCGACGTCCAGGAACGCCGCGCCGCCGACGGCACCCCCGCCGGGATCGCCGGCTTCCTGGAGTACGCGGCCGAACTGTTCGACCACACCACGGCCCAGGACATCGCCGCCGCCCTGGAACGGGTGCTCCGCCTGCTCGCGACGCACCCGGACCGGCCCGTCGGCGCGGCCGACCCCCTGACGCGGGCCGACCGGCAGCGCCTGCTGACGGAGTGGAACGACACCGCGCTGCCGGTGCCGCCCGCCACCCTCCCCGAACTGTTCGAGGCCCAGTGCGCCCGCACCCCGCAGGCCACCGCCCTCGTGCACGGCGCCACGAAGATCACCTTCGCCGACCTCGACGCCCGGTCGAACCGCCTGGCCCACCGCCTCGCCCGGGCCGGCGCGGGCCCCGAGCAGGTGGTCGCGCTCGCCCTGCCCCGCTCGCCCGCAGCCGTGTGCGCCCTGCTGGCCGTCCTCAAGGCGGGCGCGGCGTTCGTGTTCGTCGACACGGACCACCCCGCCGAGCGGATCGCCCACATCCTGACGGACTGCGCCCCGGCGCTCCTCGTCACCGACCGCGAAACCACCCACCGGCTCCCGCTGGACGCGGCCCCGCACATCCCCCTCCTCCTCACCGACGACCAGAACGCGACCGCGGCCGAGCCCTGTGAGAGCCCCGGCCGCGCGCCCCGCCCCGCCGACGCCGCGTACCTGGTGTACACCTCCGGCTCCACCGGCCGCCCCAAGGGCGTCGTCGTCGACCACGCGGCCCTGCGCAACCTCCACGCCTTCCACCGCGCCCACACCATCCCCGCCGCCGAACGAGCCGACGACACCAGGACGTTGCGCGTGGCACTCACCGCCTCCCTGTCGTTCGACGCCTCCTGGGACGCCCTGATGTGGATGGTCGCCGGGCACGAACTGCACCTCATGAGCGACGACGTCCGACGCGACGCCGCAGCCTTCGTCCGGTACATCGGCGACGCAGCCCTCGACGTCGTCGACGTGACCCCCACCCACGCCGCCCAACTGGTGGCGGAAGGCCTGCTCGACGCCCCGCCACGCATGCTGCTCATCGGCGGCGAAGCAGCCGACGACCAGCTGTGGAGCCGCCTGCGCGCCACACCGGGGATGCGCTGCCACAACCTCTACGGCCCCACCGAGTGCACGGTCGACGCCCTGTGGTGGGACACCGCCCGCAGCGAACACCCCCTGGTGGGCGGCCCCGTCGCCAACACCCGCGCGTACGTCCTGGACACGGAGCTGCGCCCGGTGGCGCCGGGCGTGCGGGGCGAGCTGTACCTCGCGGGCGCCGGACTGGCGCGGGGCTACCACCGCAGGCCGGGGCTGACGGCCCAGCGGTTCGTGGCGTGCCCGTTCGAGGAGGGCGCCCGGATGTACCGCACGGGCGACCTGGTGCGCTGGGACCGCGAAGGGCGCCTGGAGTACCTCGGCCGCACCGACGACCAGGTGAAGATCCGTGGTTTCCGCGTCGAACTCGGTGAGGTCGAGGCGGTGCTCGCGGCCGCCCCGGGCATCGCCCAGGCCGCCGTGGCCCTACGGTCCGACGGTCCGGGCGGCGGCCAGCGGCTGGTCGGGTACGTGGTCCCGGGCCAGGACGGTGCCGCGGTGGAGCCCTCCGCGCTGCGCGCCCACGTGGCCGAGGCCCTGCCGGCCCACATGGTCCCGTCCGCGGTCGTCGTGCTCGACGCGTTCCCGCGCACGCCCAACGACAAGCTCGACCGGGCGGCGCTGCCCGCACCGGATCCGGCCCACCCGGCGGGAGCGGCGCGACGGGCACCCCTGACCCAGCGGGAGGAGGTCCTCGCGGGCCTGTTCGCCGAAGCGCTGGGCCTGCC
The DNA here is from genome assembly GCF_044327205.1 of Kitasatospora sp. NPDC018058. Classification (NCBI taxonomy): domain Bacteria; kingdom Bacillati; phylum Actinomycetota; class Actinomycetes; order Kitasatosporales; family Streptomycetaceae; genus Kitasatospora; species Kitasatospora sp. NPDC018058. Next base: position 86,753 of record NZ_JBIRFA010000034.1, read on the forward strand.
CCACGACTCCGTCGGCGCCGACGACGGCTTCTTCGACCTCGGCGGCCATTCCCTGCTGGCCGCTCGGCTGATGTCCCGTGTCCGGGAGGCCCTCGGCGAGGACCTGGGCGTCCAGGACCTCTTCGCGGCCCCCACCGTCGCGGGCCTCGCCGCCCGCGTCCCGGTGCGCGGCACCACGGAGCCCGGCGGTACGGACGACGCGCTCGCCCCCCTGGTCACCCTGCGGTCCGGCGTCGCCGGCGAGCCCGCCCTGTTCTGTGTCCACCCGGGCGCCGGCACCGGCTGGGTGTACCGGGCCCTCCTCGACCACCTCGACCCGGCCCGGCCCGTCCACGCGCTGCAGGCCCGTGGCCTCAGCGAGCCGGGGGCGCGGCCCGCGAGCGTCGCGGAGATGGCCGACGACTACGCCACCCTGATCCGCGCGGTCCAGCCGAGCGGCCCCTACCACCTCCTGGGCTGGTCGTTCGGCGCGCTGGTCGCCCACGCGGTGGCGGTACGGCTCCAGGCGGACGGCGAGGACGTGGCGCAGCTCGTGCTCCTGGACGGCTACCCGGCCACCGAGGCGCAGCCACCGACCGGGACGGCCGCGGCGGACCCCCTGCGGGACCTGCTGGACTCGCTCGGCTATCCGGTACAGGAGCCGTCCGGTGCAACGGGGTCCGCTCCGATGACCCTCGCCGACCTCGTCCGCGCGGCCCGCACGGCGGACGGCCCGCTGGCGGCCTTCGACGAGGAGACCATCGCCACGCTGGGAGAGGCGTACGCCCATCACGACGCGCTGGCCACGGCCCACCGTCCGGGCGTGTTCCGGGGCGACCTCACGCTCGTCGGCGCCGCACACGAGGCCGACGCACCGGAGCCCGGGGCCTGGCGGCCCTACGCCTCGGGCCGCATCGACCACCACGAGGCACCGTGCACGCACGGCGAGATGATGGCCGCTAAGCCGGCCTCGCAGATCGCCGCGCTCCTGTGCGAAGGCGCGGTCCGCCGATGAGTTTCCTGAGTCAACCCCTATGCCGCCAGAGTGGTCTCGGGAGTCGTTTTGATCTTGCTGTTGGCCTGGTGGGTGTCGGGGTCGTAGG